>JAYFSB010000109.1:0-6418 GCA_040946865.1 Burkholderia sp. | reverse complement strand
GAGGGGCCTCCTCTCGGCGTCCTTCCCTGGTCAATTTTCAACGAGCACGGGTGGTCAGTTTTCGCCGAGCGCCAACAGGGGGAGCTTTGATCCCGTTTCAACCCACTTTTACAAATAGCCCCAATTACTCGTTGAACCACTGGGTAGCGCTCGTGTTTTACTGCGAGGATGGCCGGGCCGACCGGCAACGCGCTTGCCAAGAACGCCCTACGCTGGGTCGCGCTCGGACGCAAGCATTATCTGTTCGTTGGCTCCGACGCCGGAGGCGAGCGGGCTGCTGCAATTGTACAGCCTGATCGGGACGTGCAAGCTCAACGGCATCAATCCACGCGCCTATCTGGAATACGTCCTGACCCACATCGCTAATTACATCATCACCAGCATCGACAAGCTGCTGCCCTGAAACGGCGCGGACAAGCTGAAGCCGGCCGCCATTCCTCCGTCCACTACCTGATTGCCGACTAGATCCAGATAAATCGTGTCCACGATCTCACGTGATCCATACGAATTCCGCGTGCTCATCATCTTGCCTCACGCCCGTGCGAATGGGGGACCGGCCTTGCCGAGTCGCTTATATTTACAAGCCTTTCGAACGGGTTACAACATCGTCACATCGTCAGTGCGCCGAGGCTGTCGCCAATCGATGCCCTCGAGCAACATCAACAACTGAGCGCTCGTCAGATGGATCTTGCCACCGTCGGCCTGCGGCCAGATAAATCGACCTCGCTCCCATCGCTTTGCAAGCAGCCAGAGCCCGTCATCAGTGGCCCACAGCATCTTGACGAGATCGCCACGGCACCCACGGAAGATTAATAGGTGGCCACCCAGTGGATTTTCTTCGAGCGCTGTCTATGCTTTCGCAGCCAGTCCTTGGAATCCGAAACGCCTATCGGTGACGCCCGCCGCAAGCCAGATACGTGTACCGGTGGCAAAGAGATCATGATCGCAGGCTCTGCAATACGGTTCGCAGCATATCGGGGTCGACAACGCCGTCGACCTTGACCACCGCTCGTCCGATCCGGACTTCAATCGTGCCAACGGGTACGGCCGGTTTCGCGATCTCCGGTTTGATTGGTGGCGCTGCGATGACCGCCGGCCTCATATCGCTCACGACCGTCACTGGCAGCAGCGTTGCCTCTGACGCCCTTTGCTTGGCACGATACCGGTGCCGCCAGGTGAACGCCAGACTCGCATTCAGACCATGCGTCGCGGACCTGGCTCGCACGCGGCAATTGCTATGCGACGCCGGAACTCAGGACTATGGTTCGGGCGTCCTTTGCGACTACCCGGCTTCTCTGTGTCTAACAAGGTGGTGTCTATCACTTCGAAAATGATGGATACTACTTTGGCGTCGATCTTTGCTGGCGTCTACGACGGCCATGCCGAGTCGCTTACGTTTATAGGTTCCCATTGCAACACAATATCTCTCGGTAGGTGTTGGACTTCAGATTTGAAGGCTGCCCTGGCATCTAACGAGCGATGATGCAAAAAAGTCGGCCATGACGAGCCGGCTTGTCGATCGGCGAAGCGGATCGGGCGGCGGCCTTCACAGGCCACCCGCGCTCAGGCCTCCTCGGCCCAGGACATGTTGTCCCGCGCGAGCAGAGCCGATGAGGCGGTCGGCCCGTAGGTGCCTGCCGTGTAGAGGCGCGGCCGGTCACCCGGCTGCTGCCAGCCGTCGAGGATCGGCTCGATCCAGGTCCAGGCGGCTTCCAGCTCGTCGCGCCGCATAAAGTGCGTGAGGCGCCCGCGGATCACGTCGATCAGCAGGCGCTCGTAGGCTTCCGCGCGTCGTTCCGGGATCGCCTGCTGCAGGTCCAGATTCAGGCTCACGGGCACCATGTTCATGCCGCTGCCCGGTTCCTTGGCCAGCATCTGCAGCTGGATCGATTCCTCCGGCTGGAGCTGGATCACCAGGCGGTTACTGTAGTGACGCGGGCCGTCGGGGATGATCGAGAAGGGCAGGTCGGCGAACTCGATGACGATCTCCGACTGGCGCTTCTGCAGCCGCTTGCCGGTGCGCAGGAAGAACGGCACGTTGGCCCAGCGCCAGTTGTTGAGGTAGGCGCGCAGCGCGACGAAGGTCTCGTTGCGGCTGTCGGGCGGCACGTTGTCCTCCTCGAGGTAGCCCTTCACGGGCTGGCCGTCTACCGCGCCGGCCGCGTACTGGCCGCGCACCGTATCGCGCGCGATGTCGGCCGGCGTCATCGGCCGCAGCGAGCGCACCACCTTCAGCTTCTCGTCACGCACCGCATCTGGGTCGAGTGAGACCGGCGGCTCCATCGCGACGATGCACAGCAGCTGCAGCAGGTGGTTCTGCACCATGTCGCGCAGCGCTCCGGTGTGGTCGTAGAAGCCGGCACGGCTGCCCACGCCCACCGTCTCGGCCACCGTGATCTGCACGCTGCGGATGTACGGTGCCTGCCACAGCGGCCCGAAGATCGGGTTGCCGAAGCGTAGCACCATTAGGTTTTGCACCGTTTCCTTGCCGAGGTAATGGTCGATACGGTAGATCTGCGATTCCGCGAAATGGCGGCCGACGTCGTTGTTGATCGCTTGGGCCGAGGCCAGGTCGTAGCCGAGCGGCTTCTCGAGCACCACCCGCGAGCTCTCGTTGCGCACGCCCGCGCCCGAGAGGTTGTCGCAGATGGTGGTGAACAGTTCCGGCGAGGTCGACAGGTAGAACACGTGGATCGCCTCCTTGCGGGAGGCCTTGGCCAGGCGCTGGTAGTCGCCGGCCTCGTTGACGTCGATCAGCACGTACTGGAACAGGTCCAGGAAGCGGTCCCAGGCCTGCTGGTCGAAGGCCTTGCCGTCGATGAAGGGCCGCGACTGCTCATCCATGAACTTGCGGTAGCCGTCGATGCCCCAGTCGCGGCGGCCGACCGCGATGATGCGCGTCTCGACCGGCAGGTTGCGGTGCAGGTGTGCCATGTAGAGCGCGGGCAGCAGCTTGCGTGCTGCGAGGTCACCGCCGCCGCCGAAGATGATCATGTCGACGGGCTGGTCTTGTGCGGGCTGATTGGGCTGATTCGTCATGGGTGGTTCGCGGTCAAAGTCGATGAGCGTTGAACGAACGGCTGATGCACCGGTGCCGCGGTGTAGCGGAAAGTACTAAGTGTGCATGGTTTTGATGGATTCCGTGCGCGCGCGTTGCGGAATGGGGGGCCGGAAATATCGGAACACGCCGTCCGACGGCTTGTTGCGTGACTCGCGGCTAAACCTAAACTAAACATATCCGGCTTCGGTGCACGACTGCGCGACGGGCCTGCTTTCGACCGGCTGTCGGCGGTAAGCGACTCGGCAAGGCCGGTCTCCCATTCGCACGCGCGTGAGACAAGATGATGAGAACGTGGAATTTGTGTGGATCACGTGAGATCGTGGACACGATTTATCTGGCTCTCTTGAAATTTGAGTGGATGGTAATTGAAATTTGAGTGGATGGTAAATTGCCCGATTTGCACGTGAGCGACGGTCGTCATGCATAGCAAGTTATTCGAGACGTCTTTAGGTATCAGCGATCCGTGGTTCGTGAACGGCATCGATTTCGTTGCCGGCAGTTGTTTCCCGCATCCAGAGATGCGCCTGCGGTCATCCCGTGTACGACACTGCTGTCAAGCGCTACCGGCACTTGAACTTCTTCCTGCACGACTGCTTTCTCGAAGTGCGCACGCCTCGCATCAAGCTACCTAACCGCCGCGTGGCGCTCGTCGAGCCCGAGTGGGCCGGCAAAGCTCAAGAGCTTCACGCTACTGTTCGAGGCCATGGTGCTGATGCTCGCTCAGCAGATGTCGTTCACCGCAGTCGCCCGTACCGTCGGCGAGTCCTGGCATCGGGTGCAAACCATTTGCAAACGCTATATCGAACCCGCGCTCGCCGAGATCGACCTGTCCGACATGACGAGCATTGCCGTCGACGAAACATCCTACCAGCGCAGACACCACTACCTGACGCTCGTGGCTGATGCGCTCGAACGCAAAGTCGTGTTCGTGACCGAAGGCAAGGATGCCGCGACGATCGAAGCGTTCATAGCGAGCCTGCGCGAGCATTGGAGAGAGCCCGAGCAGATCACGTCGGTCAGCATTGACATGTCGCCCACGTTTATCAAAGGCGTCGAGACGAACCTGCCGAATGCTCGCATCACCTTCGACAAGTTCCACGTCGTTGCTCATGCATCGAAAGCCGTACACCAAATGCCGCGAATCGAGCAGCGAACCGATCCGGAACTCAAGGGATTGCGGTGGCCGCTGCTGAAAGATCAGCGACCGGCTGACCGCCGCGCAATACGTCGATCTCGATGCCCTGATCGTGAACGTCACGACCAAGCGGACCGCCCGCGCGTGGCGCTATCGCAAGCAACTTCGGGAGATTCTCGATCGCAAGCAGATCAACGTCGTCAGCGAAATGCTCGAGCAGTGGTGCACGAACGCTATGCGCTCAAAGGCCGATCCGATGAAAGACGTCGCCCGCATGATCCGCAGTCATTTCGACGGCATCCGTCGCCTGGACCCAGACGCGTCAGACCAACGGCTTCCTGGAAGCTATCAACCGACTCTTCCAGGCACGCCAAACGAAAGGGGTGCAGATACACTAACCTCACGACCATGCGCATCGTGCTGTTTCTGATCGCCGGCAAGCTCGACTTCTCGAAGATCAATCCACATGTCGCGTAACACACTCAAATTTCAAGAGAGCCCGAAAGCACAGGCCGCGCTCGAAGAAAATCCGCTGAGTGGCCACCTATTCATCTTCCGTTAGTGCCGCGGCGATCTCGTCAAGATGCTGTGGGCTAATGATGACGGGCCCTGGCTGCTTGCAAAGCGATTGAAGCGAGGTCGGTTTATCTGGCTGCAGGCCGACAGTGGCAAGATTCATCTGAGGAGCGCTCAGTTGTCGATGTTGTTCGAGGGCATCGATGTAAGCGACTCGGCAAAGCCGGTCCTCTATTCGCACGCGCGTGAGGCAAGATGATGAGAATGTGGAATTCGTGTGGATCACGTGAGATCGCGCCCACGATCAGCGATCGTGGACACGAAGTATGGAACAAAGTCCAAGCTATCCTTGCCGGGCAAGGAAGGCGGTTATGGCCGAACGGCATCCAACAATCACTGGTTTCTCGAAGCGGTGCTGTGGATTCCCGAACCGGCAGTCCATGGCGCGATCTTTCCACGGAATTCGGCCGAGGCCCTAAAAAAAGTGGACCGCAAGCGCTCGGACGTTCCCGAGGCGGACTGAGACCAAACTGCATTTGGCAGTGGATTCGAAGGGTCGCCCGTTGCGACTGATCGTCACTGAAGGACAGGTCGCCGACATCTCGTGCGCGGCGCAACTAGTCGAGCATCTGCGCACCGGAGCGGTTATCGCAGACAAGAGCTACGATGCTGACCACTTCGTGCAACAAATTCGGACCAGCCGTGCAAAGGTCGTGATTTCCCCGCGTTCGAATCGCAAGACAAAACGCTGCTACAAATATACAAGCTTGCCGAGAGCTATCTCGTGTTTGCATCGCTTGCCTGCGCGTTTGGATCAGTCCTAAATGTGAACACTGCCTAGTCGGCAATCAGGTAGTGGACGAAGGAATGGCGGCCGGTTTCAGCTTGTCCGCGACATTCCAGGGCAGCAGCTCGTCGATGCGGGTGATGGGGTAATCAGCGATGTGAGTCAGGACGTATTCCAGATAGGCGCGCGGATTGATGCCGTTGAGCTTGTACGTCCCGATCAGACTGTACATTGCAGCAGCCCGCTCGCCTCCGGTGGCGGAGCCAAACGAACAGATAATTCTCGCGTCCGAGCGCGATACAGCGTAGGGCGTTCTCGGCAAGTGCGTTGCTGATCTGGGCCCGGCCATCCTCGCAGGAGAACACGAGCGCTGCTCAGTGGTTCAACGAGTAGTGGATTGTTTTGGCGAGCGTGGACTTCGTCGACAGCTTCTCTCTGATCGTTGCCTCGCATGTGGCGAGCAGCGGCTTGGCCTTTTCTTGTCGGACGCGCAGGCGCTCATCGGGTGGCTTGCCCCGGATATCGGCTCCGATGCCGTAGCGCTCGCCAATCATCGCGGGTGTCCGAGCTCCGCGTGCTCGCGTGGATGTCGTAGTCCTTGCGCCGGGCATGATCCCAGCACGCTGCTTCATGAACATCGCCGCTCGCGTACAGTTGATCGAAGCCGGCGTAGGCATCCGCTTGCAGAATGCCGTGGAATGTCGCGAACCGGTTTTGAGGATGGACGCCTTTGCGGTCCGACGAGAAGCCGAACCATACCGCAGCCGGTTCAGTCGAGCCCGAGCGGCGATCGTCGCGTCCGTAGACCCAGAACCGATCGGTCAGGGTCTTCCCATTACCTAGCGCGAGCACGGCGACCGGCGTATCGTCCGTGTGCAATTTGCTGGGACACAACGTGTAGCGCTGGATCGCTTCGATC
>JAYFSB010000108.1:0-6441 GCA_040946865.1 Burkholderia sp. | reverse complement strand
AGGCCTGGGGCCCGCCGATCATCTGAATGGCACCCAGGACGACCGACAACAAACCAGGACAACTTCGTTCATGATCGGTTCGCTTCGCAGGCTTGACGACATCACGAATGCAGACACTTGATCAGCATTGCCTTACAAATAGGTCGACACTTATGCTCCTCGCTCAGAGCATCTTTGAGTAGACGCAGATAATGAACCGCTTACAGAGAGTCAGCCTAAAAAACATCCGTAACCTTGCCGCGTGGGACATCGATGTGCGTGAGTCCATTCTCCGCCTTGGCTGACAAGAGCCTTCATGCGAATGCCCTAGCCGACATCCAAGTTCAGTCGCGTGCGGCGGCGGCAGTAGGGTGCCGTCGTCCGGCACCTCGGTGACCACGAAGGACACCGCGTAGTCGCTGACCGTCACGCGGGCCGTGATGCGCCGCTCGGCGAGCCACGCGGCAAGCTCGCCGGAAGCCAGCACATAAGGTCGCCCCGCTCGCTTCGTTGAGAGTCTGCAGGCGCGTCAGGTCATCGACCAGCGCATGCCGAAGGCCGATCGACTTCGAGAACGCCTCCTTCGCCGAGAAGCAAGTGGCGAGGAAGGCGGTGCCACGCGCCTCGAAGCGCTTGCGGTGCGCCGCGAATACGCGCATCTCGTCGGGACCGAGCATCTTCTCGGCGAAACGGTCGCCGGTGCGTTCGAGCACCGCCGCGATCCGGCTCTCACCTGGACGATGTCGGTGCCGATGCCGTAGATGAGATGGCCATGAGTGAGCCCGGGCTCAGCGGCCGCCGTGACGCGCGGCCATGCGTGCGGTGACCATGATCGCCTTCATCTCGCGCACCGCGTTGTCCCAGCCGGTGAAGATCGACTGCGCGACGATCGCATGACCGATGTTCAGCTCGACGATGCCGTCGATCGCGGCGATCGCCTGCACGTTCGTGTAATGCAAGCCGTGGCCTGCGTTGACCTTCAGACCCAGCGCGACACCGGCATCCACGCCGGTCATCACGCGCTCGAATTCGCGCTGCTGGCCGGCCGCGTCGTGCGCTTTGGCGTAGGTGCCAGTGTGCAGCTCGATCACCGGCGCGCCGGCCTCGTGTGCGGCGCGGATCTGCTCGGCGTCGGGATCGATGAACAGCGACACGCGCACGCCGGCCACGGCGAGCTGCCGGCAGGCGGCGCGCACGCTCTCAAAATGGCCGGCCACGTCGAGGCCGCCTTCAGTGGTCAGCTCCTCGCGCTTCTCGGGTACCAGGCAGGCGTCGTGGGGCTGCACCTCGCAGGTGATGTCGAGCATCTCCTGCGTGATCGCGCACTCGAGGTTCATGCGCGTGGTGAGCAGCGGGCGCAGCGCACGCACGTCGGCGTTGCGGATGTGGCGGCGATCCTCGCGTAGGTGAAGCGTGATCGCGTCAGCACCGGCCTGCTCGGCGGCCAGTGCGGCGCAGATCGGATCAGGGTAGGTGGTGCCGCGCACGTTGCGCAGCGTCGCGACGTGATCGATGTTGACGCCGAGGTCGATGGCGGTTGGTGCGGTCAGGAAGAAGCTCATAGGTTTTGCAGGTCGATGAGGATCTGGCGCGTGGCGAGCGGCGTGCCGCCCAGATAGGTGTTGAGCAGGAAGCGCATCAGCGTCTTGCTATGCGCGACGGTCTGGGTACGATGGTAATCGTCCTCCTCCATGTCGAGCAATGTCTGGCCCGAGACCACCTGCCAGTGAACAGGCAGCGCATCAATGCTGGAACGGCGGCGGGAACGGGTCCTCGCGCACGCAGAACTTCACCAGCAATTCGTTGACTTAGAAACCGCAGAGCAGTGCGTCGCCGCCCAGCGGCAGTATGCCGCCAACCCACTCGGCACCGGTCAAGGTGCGCATCTCGAACTTGCCGGACCACGACAACGAGAGCGGCTGAAAAGTCTGCAGCACGCCGCGCAGCGCTGAATGTGGGCGCTTGGCACCCTTTGCGACCAACGCGACGCGGCCATGGTTGCGCGTCAGCACATCGATGATCAGGCTGGTTTCGCGATAGGGATAGCTGGGCTGCTCGGAGACGCAGAAGTTTGGAAGCCCGGGCGGCCTGGCTTGCGCACCTGCGCGGGCTCGGTGGCCAGCGCGGAAGGGGCCGCCGACGCTAGCGGCGGCCCCTCCGGTGCCGGATCGGCGACGGACAGGGAAAGCTCGTCGGCACCATGCGTATCCTCATTCGTACCCATAGGCACGGAGCCCTGCTTCGTTGTCGGCCCAGCCGCTCTTCACCTTGATGAAAGTTTCGAGATAGACCGGCCCATCGAACAGCTTCTCCATGTCGAGCCGCGCCTCGGTGCTGATCTGCTTGAGCTTGACGCCCTTCTTGCCGATCACCATCGCCTTGTGCGAATCGCGCTCGACCAAAATGGTGGCGAACACGCGCGTCAGGCACTTTTCCTCCTCGAACTTGTCAATGATCACGGTGCTGGTATACGGCAGCTCATCGCCGGTCCAGCGGAACACCTTCTCGCGCAGGATCTCGGCCGCGAGGAAGCGCGAGCTGCGATCGGTCAGGTCGTCCTCGCCGTAGATCGGCTCGCCTTCCGGCATGTAGGGCTTGACCGTCTTCATCAGGTGGCTGATGTCGTCGACATGCTTGGCCGACAAGGGCACCACCTCGGCGAACTCGCGCAGCTTGCCCATCTCCTTCAGGAACGGAAACAGCGAGCTCTTATCGGAAATTCGGTCGAGCTTGTTGAGGATCAGCAGGGTCGGCACGCGCTTCGGAATCAGGTCGCACATCTTCTGGTCGTCGGGGCCGAAGCGGCCCGCCTCGATCACGAACAGGATCGCGTCGATGCCGGTCAGCGTCGAAGTGACGGTGCGGTTCAGCGAGCGGTTCAGCGCGGTGCTGTGGCGGGTCCGGAAACCGGGCGTGTCGACGAAGATGTACTGCGCGTCGGGCAGTGTGTGGATGCCGGTGATGCGGTGGCGCGTAGTCTGCGCCTTGCGCGAGGTGATGCTGATCTTTTGGCCGACCAGCGCGTTCATTAGCGTCGACTTACCGACGTTGGGCCGGCCGACGATGGCGATCATGCCGCAACGGAAACCGGCGGGAGTGGCGGGTGTGTTCATATCAGACTGCTACACTTTGAGGCGGGCCGCACAGCGCAGCACGGCGGCAAGATCGGCAGCCGGCGCGGCCTTGTCGCCCGCGATTTTTTCCGCGGGTTTGTCGCTGGCGGCGACCTTCTTGGCCGTGGCCGGTGCCGGCTTGTCGACAGGTTTTACCGCACGTTCCGCGCACTTGGCCTTGTCCACGCCAGATTCGGCATGCGCACCGGCGCGGATCATGGCCACCAGCACACCGTGCTCGGCAGCCGCTTCGACTGGCGCGGCAGCGACGCGCTCCTTGTGTTCCAGCGTCGAGCGCAGGTCCAACGCTTCCTGCACGCCCTTCACGCCCGGCACGATCTCGGGCTCAGCCTTCGAAGCCCGCGCGCTCTTCGAGCGCTTCGGCTTGGCGGCCGCCATCGGCCGCGCCATCACCTCGTCGAGCGCCTTCTTCGCGGCGGCCTGCTCGGCCGAGCGATGGCTCGCGCCCAAACCCGACACCTTGATATCGAGCTTGGGCACCGTGCACTCGACCTCGAACTGCTGATTGTGCGCCGCACCATGCGTCGCCACCACGATATAGGTCGGCAGCGCGATCTTGTGGCTCTGCAAGTATTCCTGCAGCAGCGTCTTGGCATCCTTGCCCAGCGTGCGCGGATCGATGTGGTCGAGGATCGGGATATAGAGGCGCTTGATTACTCCCTGGGCGGCTTCGAAGCCGCCATCGAGGAATACCGCTCCGATGATGGCTTCGAACGCGTCCGCGAGGATCGAGGGGCGGCGCAAGCCGCCGCTGCGCAGTTCGCCTTCGCCGAGCCGCAGGCCTTCGGAGATATTTAGGGCCTGAGAAATTTCGTACAGCGACTGCTGCTTGACGAGATTGGCCCGCACACGCGACAGGTCGCCTTCGTCCAGCTTGCCAAAACGCTGAAATAAAAGGGCGGCCACCGCGCAATTAAGAACGGAATCGCCGAGAAACTCGAGCCGTTCGTTATGCGTGGCGCTGTGGCTACGATGGGTCAAAGCCTGACGCAGTAATTCCGCATTGCGAAATTCGTAGCGCAGCCGGCTTTCCAACTGGGACTGAGGCATGTGCAGAAGTATAACGCGGGCACCGGTGCCGTCGAGTGACGGATGCTGGGCAAGAAAAGGCGTGTGGTAGCGGTGTTATCGCCGGTTCTTGAAGTAATTTGCCAACATTGCGCCCGACCATGGCGCAATCCTGACGAGGATTGCGACGTTCAGTGGAACAAGCCGATACGCTTGAGATCGCTGAAGTTCATCCAGATGAAGAAGGTGCGGCCGACGATGTCTTTGTCGGGCACGAAACCCCAGTAGCGGCTGTCCGCGCTGTTGTCGCGGTTGTCACCCATCATGAAGTAGTGGCCCAACGGCACCTTGCAGGTCACGCCGTGCGCGTTGTACTCGCAGTTGCTCTTGTAGGGGAAGTCGTCGGCACCCATCACGAAGGGCGGCACGGTCGGGTTGTTGAGGATCGCGTTCTTGCGGCCGTCGATGTTCTCCTCGTACCGCTTCGCGTAATTCATGCGCTCTTCGTCGAAGTAGTCGGCCAGCGGTGTTTCCGACACAGGCTGGCCGTTGATGGTCAGCTTCTTGTCGTAGTACTGGACGGTGTCGCCCGGCAGGCCGATCACGCGCTTGATGTAGTAGACCGATTCATCCGTCGGATAACGGAACACTACCACGTCGCCGCGCGCCAGCGGCCAGCCGGTCATGACCTTCTGGTTGGTGATCGGCAGGCGCAGGCCGTAGTCGAACTTGTTGACGAGAATGAAGTCGCCCGCCAGCAGCGTGGGCACCATCGAGCCCGAGGGAATCTTAAACGGCTCGACCACGAAGGAACGCACCACGAACACCGCCAGGATCACCGGGAAGAAGCTCGCCGTGTACTCGAGCCACCACGGCTGGCGCAGCTTCTCATCGCGCAGCTTGGCGCGCATCTCTGCGGCGAAGCGCTCGCCGATGCGCGCCTGCTGGCGGTCGAATTCGGCGGCGGCCTTGCGGCGACCCGGCAGGAACACCAACTTGTCCAGGACCCACGCGATACCCGTCAAGACGACGAGCACAAAAAGAATCAATGCGAAATTCATAAAAGGGCGGCCTCAAATCTGAAGTGCAACACCTACCGAGAGGTATTGTGTTGCGATGTGAACCTACAAACACCTGAGTTGTGAAGAGCGCACGATGATCCAGCTGAGCCTTGAGCAGGGATACAAGCTGCGGACAATTGCCTGCAGCTTGCATCGCGCGTCGAGTTTGATCAGCCGCGAAGAAGGGACTGGGCTGTCCGTTGCTCGCTGGCGGCTATCGTGCGTCGCTCGCCCAGCAGCGCGCCAGTTGCCTGGCAGGCCCGGGACGCAACAATCCGCCCGACTAGACCCGCATGGTCGCTGTGGGCGACGGTCGAGCGGTTGCTGCGTGAGCGGCACTTTCCCAAACAAGTCGTGGGCATACTGAGAAACATGAACCCCGATGAGTCGACCCTGCTGGCCAGTCACGAAACGATCTACACTGCGTCAGTGTACCCCCTGCCGCGCGGCCAGTTGCGAGCGGAACTGATCGACCCCGGGGCAGCATTCCGAACAGGGTCACAGCATCCACGATCGTCCGACTGAGATCGACGAGCGGATCGTGCCCGGGCACTGGGAAGGCGACCTGATCAAGGGTGCGCGCCATGCGTCTTCGGTCGCGACGCTGGTCGGAGCGCACCTCGCTGTTTCGTCACCCTGGGGGCAAAATGGAGGACGCCATTGTCGACGCCTCCGTTACTTCGTGCGGCATGATCCTGAAAACCGCATCGACGCCCAGCGCCGTCTTTCCAAGACCTATATCAGGGACGGGAGATGGCCAGGCATGAGCAGCCCTACAAGACTATACCGGCATCAAGGTCTACTTCGCTGATCCGCATAGCCCTTTGGCAAGCGCGGACGCAACGAAAACACCAACGGGCTGCTGCGCCAGTACATGCTCAAGGGTACGAGCTGGCCGTGTTCTCCCAGGCCGAGCTTGACGACATCGCCTGGCAGATGAACGCCCACCCGCGCAAGAGCTTGGGCTGGACGTGTCCGGCCAACTGTTCATGCCGGAATTGTTCGATGTTCGTCAATATCATCATGAAATCGTTGCCTTGGGGAATGCCCTTCGTGCGCAACCGGCTTCTGTTGTACTTCAACCTTGAAACCGCACTCTCGGCGACGATGCCCAAGGGCAGGACCTGACCACGTATTTGCGATATATTGAAAATACACCCTCTGTTGAATTTCGAGTGGGTGGTAAATTGTCCGATTTGCACGTGAGCGACGGTAGTCATGCATAGCAAGTTGTTCGAGACGGCTTTGGGTATCAGCGA
>JAYFSB010000107.1:0-6452 GCA_040946865.1 Burkholderia sp. | reverse complement strand
CCGCGCCTTCGTCGCCCTGGCACTGGCCAACGTTTATCTGTGCCGCGCACGATTGATGGCACAGGTGCGTCCGTAATGGGCGAGAATCAGGCCTGGGGCCCGCCGACCATCTGAATGGCACCCAGGACGACCGACAACAAACCAGGACAACTTCGTTCATGAGCGATTCGCTACGCAGGCTTGACGACATCGCGAATGCAGACACTTGATCGGCATTGTCTTTACAAATGGCGTTCACCCGATAATGCCAGGACTCGCCAACGGTACGGGCGACTGCGGTGAACGACATCTGCTGGGTGAGCATCAGCACCATTGCCTCGAACAGCGGCGTGAAGCCCTTGAGCTTGCCGGTTCACTTCGGGCTCGACGAGCACTACGCTGCCGTCAGGCAGCTTGATGCGAGGCGTGCGCACTTCGAGAAAGCAGTCGTGCTGGAAGACGTTCAAGTGCGGGCAGCGCTTGACAACGGTGTCGTACACAGGATAGCCGCCGGCGATCTCTGGATGCGGGAAGCGACTGTCGGCAACGGCATCAATGTTGACCGTCAACCGCCTCGCAGTCGCGTCAAAATCGATGCCGTGTACGAACCACGGATCGCTGATACCTAAAGCCGTCTCGAACAACTTGCTATGCATGACTACCATCGCTCACGTGCAAACCGTGACAATTTACCACACCCACTCGAAATTCAATAGAGGCAAAAAACTGGCTGTTCAGCGACACGATGGCCGGGGCGAAGGCGAATAACGTCGATGTGTATCAGTACCTCATCGACCTGTTCAAGGCGCTGCCGCTTGCGCAGACGATCGACGACTACGAAGCACTGCTGCCGTGGAATCTCGGTAAGCCCGTTCGAAAATCGGGTGCCTGAACGCTAACCGCTCTGACGCGATGCCGCAAGGGGCGGGTTCACCGATTGCTTACTGTGTAACGGCTACCTGCCCGAGCGCGGGATCGTCACGGCAGTTGGCCCGGTGAAGGTCAAAGTACCCAGGGTGCGGGACTGCTCGGACTCGGGCATCCACTTCAATTCGGCGGTCGTGCCGCCGTACGTGTGCAAGTCGGCGCGTGTGTCGGCGGCGCTGCCGTGACTATACCTGCGCGGCATCTCGACGAGTGACATGAGCGAGGCGCTGGGCATCATGCTCGGTGGCGAGGTCGCAGGCATGTCACCAAACACGGTGAGCCGGCTCAAGGCGCAGTGGGCCGACGGCATTCACACCGGCGTGCGCAGTGACGCTTCGGACGGCCAGTGCCTGCTTGGTGATCATCGGCGTGACGCCGAAAGGCGAGAAAGAGCGTGTGGCGATTGGCGACGGCTACCGGGAATCGAAGGAGTCGTGGTGCGAGCTGCTGCTGAATCTGAAGAAGCGCGGCCTGCCGACTGGTCCGTTGCTCGCGCGCGGCGACGGCGTAATGGGCTTCTGGTCGGCGATGGAGGAAGTGTTCCCGCAGACGAAGTATCAGCGCTGCTGGTTTCACAAGATGGGTAACGTGCTCAACGCGTTATCGACGTCTCGGCAGAGGCGCGTGAAGAAAAGGCGCTGCAAGACATCTGGATGGCGACCACGCGCGCCGACGCGCTGGTCACATTCAATGACTTCGTCGATAGCGTTTCGGCAAAGTACCCGAAGGTGGCAGAAAAACTGATCGAAAATCGCGACGAGCTGCTGGCGTTCTATGACTTTCCGGTCGAGCACCGGCAGCATCTGCGGACGACCAACCCAATCAAGTCGACGTTCACGACGGTGCGACATCGGACCAAACGCACGCGCAACTGCGTGTCGCGAGCGATGTTTCTCGGCCTGATGTTCAAGCTGATCGAATCGGCCGAATAGTTGTGGTGCAAGATCCGGGCACCGGAGAAGCTTGGTGTAATCTCGTTTAAAGACGGCGTCTCGGTGACCGATAGCACACCGGCTCAGCAACCGCTGGCCGCCTGATCAGGCCGACGCCCTGTACACCAGATTTGACTTTAACTCAGACCGACAGGAAGATCCCAGTCTTTGGATTGCTGCCGGCCACCAGCATCGATTCGCTGGACAGCCTGAGGCGGCTGACCGGCACCGCCGCGGCCTCGCCAGGAAAGGCCCGCCGTGCTCGCCTCGGCGGCGGGCCGCGCCCACCGTGTTGCACACCACCAGCAGCACGTTCGGCCTTGGCGTTATCGTGGTCAGCAGGTAACAGCAATCAGATATAGACGGACATGGGCAGCTCCAGGCAGGCGATTAGGGCCAAAGTGTCGGCAACGGCAGCAAGGCTGGCGGCGGCGTGTCCCGCCGGGCGGTACCAGCGACGGATCATGCCACGCCGCTCGATTTCCAAGGCAGCCGGGCCGGCCTGACGTAAAATAGCGCTTTTCCCCAGACGACCCCCATTTTTCTGATATGACGCTCGCCTCCATGCCCGACATCATTGCCGAGCTGAAAGCCGGCCGCATGGTGATTCTCGTCGACGAGAATCACCGCGAAAACGAAGGCGACCTGATCCTCGCCGCCGAATTCGTCACGCCGGAAGCGATCAACTTCATGGCCCGCTACGGCCGCGGCTTGATCTGCCTGACGCTCACGCAGGAACGCTGCAAGCAGCTCAACCTGCCGCTGATGACATACCGCAACGGTACGCAATACGGCACGGCGTTCACGGTCAGCATCGAGGCGGCCGAGGGCGTGACCACCGGCATTTCCGCCGCCGACCGCTCCCACACCATCGCCACGGCTGTCTCGCGCGATATGCGCGCCGACCAAATCGTGCAGCCGGGCCACGTGTTCCCGATCATGGCCCAGCCGGGCGGCGTGCTGGTGCGCGCTGGTCATACTGAGGCCGGCTGCGACCTGACGGCCCTGGCCGGTCTCACATCCGCCGCCGTGATCTGTGAGGTGATCAAGGACGACGGCTCGATGGCGCGCCTGCCCGACCTGATCGAGTTCGGCAAGGAACACCGCATCAAGATTGGCACCATCGCCGACCTGATCCACTACCGCAGCCGCACTGAATCGATCGTCGAGCGCGTCTCCGAGCGCACCATGCAGACCGCCCACGGCGCGTTTCAGGCGGTGCTCTATCGCGACAAGCCGACTGGCTCGCCGCACATCGCCCTGGTGCGCGGCAAGCCTTCGCCAGAGGTCGACACGCCGGTGCGCGTGCACGAGCCGCTGTCGGTACTCGACCTGCTCGAGACCAGCACCTCGACGCACTCCTGGACACTCGACGCGGCCATAAAGGAAATCGCCGCGCGCGATCTCGGCGCGGTGGTGCTGCTCAATTGCGGCGATACCAAGGAACATCTGGTCGACGTGTTTCTCGCGTTCGACGAAGAGGAGAAGGCGGCCGCGCTTAAGCGCCGTCCGGTCGATTTCAAGACGTTCGGCATCGGAGCGCAAATCCTGCGCGACGTCGGCGTCGGCAAGATGCAGGTCCTCGCGAACCCGCACAAGCTTGGCAGCATGTCGGGCTGGGGTCTCGAGGTGACGGGCTTCGTGCCGATGCTTGGCGGCGCGGTGTCTGAGCTCTGATTTCGACGCAAGCTGCTGACCGCCGTTCCCAAGCACGCTGAATCCAACCACGGAAAAAACATGGAAATCGGACAATACCAACCGAATCTCGAGGGTGAAGGCCTGCGTATCGGCATCGTGCAGTCGCGCTTCAACGAGCCCGTCTGCAACGGCTTGGCCGATGCCTGTGTCGAGGCACTCGAACGCCTGGGTGTCACCGGCGAGGACGTGCTGCTGGTCACCGTGCCCGGTGCCCTGGAAATCCCACTGGCGCTGCAGAAGCTCGCGGAAAGCAACCAGTTTGACGCGCTGATCGCGCTCGGCGCGGTGATCCGCGGCGAGACCTACCATTTCGAACTCGTCTCGAACGAAAGCGGTGCCGGCATCTCACGCATCGCGCTCGACTTTAACACGCCGATCGCCAATGCGGTGCTGACCACCGAGAACGACGAGCAGGCCATCGCGCGCATGACCGAGAAGGGTCGCGACGCGGCCCGCACGGCCGTCGAAATGGCCAACCTCACGATGACGCTCGATCAGCTGAGCGACGATGAGGAAGACAAGGACGAGGAAGAAGACGAAGAGGAAAACGAATGAAGAAGAGCGCACGCCGACAATCGCGTGAACTAGCGACGCAAGGCCTGTATCAGTGGCTGCTGTCGAATGCGTCCACCGGCGAGATCGACGCGCAGTTGCGCGGCGCACAGGGTTACGACAAGGCGGATCGCGAGCTGCTGGAAACCATCGTGTACGGCGTGGTCCGCGAGCATGCGGACCTGGCCGCGATCCTGGCACCCAACCTCGATCGCCCACTCGAGCAGCTCTCGCCGGTCGAGCGCGCGGTGCTGCTGATGGCCACCTTTGAGCTCAAGCACCAGATCGAGACGCCCTACCGCGTGGTGCTCAACGAAGCCATCGAGCTGACCAAGACCTTCGGCGGCTCGGATGGCCACAAGTACGTCAACGGCGTGCTCGACAAGTTGGCCCTCAATCTCCGTCCGGAAGCCGCCGCCGCGCGCCGCTCCTGATGTGACCTGTCGCAGGTGCCCCGGCACCCGCTTTTCTTTTCCCTTCTCCCGCTGCCCGACATGAATACCGCTGCCGAATCGCTGATCCGGCTGGCTTCGCGCATCGACGCTATCCAGCCGTTCTATGTAATGGAAGTCGTCAAGCAGGCCGCGCGGCTCGAACAGGCCGGCCTCGACGTGATCCACATGAGCATCGGCGAGCCAGATTTCACGGCACCCGAGCCGGTAGTCGAGGCCGCCGCAGCGGCGATGCGGCGCGGCGTGACACAGTACACCAGCGCGCTCGGCCTCGCGCCTTTGCGCGAGGCGATCGCCGCGCATTACGTGCGCGCCTACGGGCTCGAGATCGCACCCGAGCGCATCGTCGTAACGGCCGGTGCCTCGGTCGCGCTGCTACTTGCCTGTCTGGCCCTGGTCGGCCGCGACGACGAAGTGCTGATGCCGGATCCATCCTACCCGTGCAACCGGCACTTCGTGGCCGCCGCCGAAGGCCGGCCCGTGCTGGTGCCGAGCGGCCCCGAGGCGCGCTTCCAGTTAAGCGTCCAGGACGTGCGTGAGCGCTGGGGCAAGCGAACACGCGGCGTGCTGCTGGCCTCGCCATCGAATCCGACCGGCACCTCGCTCGCGCCCGACGAACTCGGCCGGATCCTGCAAGCCGTGCGCGAGCGCGGCGGCTTTGCGATTATCGACGAGATCTATCAGGGCCTCAGCTACGACGGCCCGCCCGTCTCGGCACTGTCCTTCAACGACGATGTGATCACGGTCAATAGCTTCTCCAAGTACTTCAACATGACGGGCTGGCGGCTCGGCTGGCTGGTGGTGCCGCCGGCCCTGGTCCGTGCCTTCGAGAAGCTCGCGCAGAACCTGTTCATCTGCGCCTCTGCGCTCGCCCAGCATGCCGCGCTCGCTTGCTTCGAGCCCGACACGCTGGCGATCTACGAGGCGCGCCGGCTCGAATTCATGCGCCGCCGCAACTACATTGTGCCGGCGCTGACCTCGCTAGGCTTCAAGGTGCCGGTGATGCCCGACGGTGCCTTCTATGTTTACGCGCGCTGCTGCGGCGTCGCCCATCCAGCGGCTGGCGACAGCGCCAGGCTGGTCACCGCGATGCTGGAGGATGCCGGCGTGGTGCTGGTGCCGGGAATGGATTTCGGCGTGCATGCGCCGCGCGATTACATCCGGCTGTCGTATGCGACCGCTTACGAGCGTCTCGAGGAAGCCGTCGCGCGGCTGCACAGGCTGTTCGGCGGCTGAGCGAAGGTCCGCGGCCAGAGGCGGCCTCAAATCTGAAGTGCAACACCTACCGAGAGGCCTTGTGTTGCGATGGGAACCTACAAACATCTGAGTTGTGAAGAGCGCACGATGATCCAGCTGAGCCTTGAGCAGGGATGCAAGCTACGGGCAATTGCCCGTAGCTTGCATCGCACGCTGAGTTCGATTAGCCGCGAAGAAGGGAACCGGGCCCTCCGTTGCTCGCTGGCGGCTATCGTGCGCCGCTCGCCCAGCAGCGCTGCCAGTTGCCTGGCAGGCTTGGCGCAACAATCCGCCCGACTGGACCCGCAGAGGCCGCTGTGGGCGACGGTCGAGCAGTTGCTGCGTAAGCGGTACTTTCCCGAACAGATCGCCTGTCTGCGACAGGCCCGCAAGAGCCGGCGGCACCGGGCGCGGGGCGAAGACCGCCGGGGCAAGCATTCCTGTCAGCATCCACGATCGTCCGGCTGAGATCGACGAACGGATCGTGCCCGGGCACTGGGAAGGCGACCTGATCAAGGTCGCGCATAATACGCCTTCGGTCGCGACGCTGGTCGAGCGCACCTCGCTGCACGTCATGTCACCCTCGGCAAGATGGAGAATACGGCAATGCTGATCAAGTTCACCGTCCCCGTGGTTCAGCCGTTATAGATCGGTGGATATGACCCGAGCAAGGCAA
>JAYFSB010000106.1:0-6478 GCA_040946865.1 Burkholderia sp. | reverse complement strand
CGTTCACGAACCACGGATCGCTGATACCCAAAGCCGTCTCGAACAACTTGCTATGCATGACTACCGTCGCTCACGTGTAAATCGGGCAATTTGCTACCCACTCGAAATTCAACAGAGGCAGAATTGAACATCAGGAGCGAATATGCAACTCAATCCCTCTGAGATCAGCGAGCTGATCAAGAGCCGAATCCAGGGCCTTGAGACGAGCGTGGGCGTTCGCAACCAGGGTACCGTGATCTCCGTAACGGACGGCATCGTGCGCCTCCACGGCCTGTCGGACGTGATGCAGGGCGAAATGCTCGAATTTCCCGGCAACACCTTCGGCCTCGCACTGAATCTCGAGCGCGACTCGGTCAGCGCGGTGATTCTGGGCGAGTACGGCCACATCTCCGAAGGCAATATCGTCAAGACGACGGGTCGCATTCTGGAAGTGCCGGTCGGTCCAGAGCTGATCGGCCGCGTGGTCGATGCGCTCGGCAACCCGATCGACGGCAAGGGCCCCGTCAACGCCAAAGCCACCGACGCGATCGAGAAGATCGCTCCAGGCGTGATCTGGCGTCATAGCGTGTCGCAGCCGGTGCAGACTGGCGTCAAGTCGATCGACGCGATGGTGCCGATCGGCCGCGGCCAGCGCGAGCTGATCATCGGCGATCGCCAGACCGGCAAGACCGCCGTGGCGCTCGACACGATCATCAACCAGAAGGGCAAGGCCCTCGTCTGTATCTACGTCGCGATCGGCCAGAAGGCTTCGTCGATCATGAACGTTGTGCGCAAGCTCGAGGAAACCGGCGCGATGAAATACACCATCGTGGTGTCGGCCTCGGCTTCGGATTCGGCCGCGATGCAGTACCTCGCGCCCTATGCCGGCTGCACGATGGGCGAATACTTTCGCGATCGCGGCGAGGACGCCCTGATCATCTATGACGATCTGACCAAGCAAGCCTGGGCCTATCGCCAGATCTCGCTGTTGCTTCGCCGCCCGCCGGGCCGCGAAGCCTATCCCGGCGACGTGTTCTATCTCCACTCGCGTCTGCTCGAGCGTGCCGCGCGCGTCTCGGAAGAGTATGTTGAGAAGTTCACGAATGGCGAAGTGAAGGGCAAGACCGGCTCGCTGACGGCCCTGCCGATCATCGAAACGCAGGCAGGCGACGTCACGGCCTTCGTGCCGACCAACGTGATCTCGATCACGGACGGCCAGATCTTCCTGGAAACCGACCTGTTCAACGCGGGCATCCGTCCGGCCATCAACGCCGGCGTGTCGGTATCGCGAGTCGGCGGTGCCGCGCAGACCAACGTCGTGAAGAAGCTCTCGGGTGGTATCCGTACCGACTTGGCGCAGTACCGCGAGCTGGCTGCCTTTGCACAGTTCGCCTCGGACCTGGACGCCGCCACGCGCAAGCAGCTCGAACGCGGCCGCCGCATCACGGAACTGCTCAAGCAGCCGCAGTACCAGCCGCTGCAGGTATGGGAACTGGCCGTCGTGCTGTTCTCGGCAAACAACGGCTACCTCGACGACATCGAGGTAAAGGACGTGCTCGCCTTCGAGAAGGGCCTGCGTGAGTATCTGAAGACCAGCCACACCGACCTGGTCAAGCGTATCGAAGACACCAAGGCTTTTTTGTCGAAGGAAGACGACGGCGCGCTGAACGAAGCGCTGAAATCCTTCAAGAAGTCGGGTGTCTATTGATCCGCGAGGGATATCTCGAGGCAATGCCAGGCGCGTGAGCGATGATGTATCGCTTCGGTCAAGGAGCAAGCAATGGCTGGAATGAAGGAAATCCGCGGCAAGATCAAGAGCGTGCAGAACACGCGCAAGATCACCAAGGCAATGGAAATGGTCGCGGCATCGAAGATGCGCCGCGCGCAGGAACGCGTGCGCGCGGCCCGTCCCTATGCAGACAAGGTCCGCGCGATCGCCGCGCACATGAGCCGCGCGAACCTGGAATACCGCCACCCGTTCATGGTGGCGAACGAGGAATCGAAGACGGCTGGCCTGATCCTCGTCACGACCGACAAGGGTCTGTGCGGCGGCCTGAACGCCAACGTACTGCGCACGACGGTGAGCAAGCTGAAGGAACTCGAGAAACAGGGCCAGAAGTTCGAGGTCACCGCGATCGGCAACAAGGGCCTCGGTTTCCTAAACCGCTTCGGCGGCAAGGTAGTCTCGCAGGTCGTCCAGCTTGGTGATACGCCGCACCTGGACACGCTGATCGGCACCGTGAAGGTGCAGCTCGACGCGTACTCGGAAGGCAAGCTGTCGGCCGTCTACATCGCCTACACGCGCTTCATCGACACGATGAAGCAAGAAGCGGTGATCGAGCAACTGCTGCCGCTGTCGGCCGAGCACTTCGAGAACGGTGCGGACGGTACGCCCAAGACCTCGTGGGACTACATCTACGAACCGGATGTGCAGACGGTAGTCGACGAGCTACGGGCGCGCTACGTCGAGGCGCTGGTTTATCAGGCAGTGGCGGAAAACATGGCGTCCGAGCAATCGGCGCGAATGGTCGCGATGAAGACTGCGTCCGACAATGCGAAGACCGTGATTAGCGAGCTTCAGCTTTCGTACAACAAGAGCCGGCAGGCCACCATCACGAAGGAGCTGTCGGAGATCGTCGGCGGTGCCGCCGCGGTGTAAGCGGATTAGCGACCGTTACCTCGAAACTGCGCTCTTGCGCGAGTAAAGAATCAGGTATTGAAAGGAAAAGCGATGAGTACTACTGCTTTGGTACAAGGCAAGATCGTACAGTGCATCGGTGCCGTTATCGACGTGGAATTCCCGCGCGACAGCATGCCGAAGATCTACGACGCGCTCATTATGGATGGATCGGAACTAACGCTCGAAGTCCAGCAGCAGCTGGGTGACGGCATCGTTCGCACTATCTGTTTGGGTACATCCGACGGCCTGCGCCGCGGCGTGGCGGTGAAGAACACCGGCAAGCCAATTTCGGTGCCGGTCGGCAAGCCGACCCTCGGCCGCATCATGGACGTGCTGGGTCGTCCGATAGACGAGGCCGGCCCGATCGAGAGCGAGCATCAGCAGCGCTCGATTCACCAGAAGGCACCGGCATTCGATGAACTGGCACCGTCGACCGAACTGCTCGAAACTGGCATCAAGGTGATCGACCTGGTCTGCCCGTTCGCCAAGGGCGGCAAGGTCGGCCTGTTCGGCGGTGCCGGCGTGGGCAAGACCGTCAACATGATGGAGCTCATCAACAACATCGCGAAGGAGCACGGCGGTTACTCCGTGTTCGCGGGCGTGGGCGAGCGGACCCGTGAAGGGAACGACTTCTACCACGAAATGAAGGACTCCAACGTGCTGAACAAGGTCGCGCTGGTCTACGGCCAGATGAACGAGCCGCCGGGTAACCGTCTGCGCGTGGCGTTGACCGGCCTGACGATAGCCGAGCACTTCCGTGACGAAGGCCTCGACGTGCTGTTCTTCGTCGATAACATCTACCGTTTCACGCTGGCCGGCACCGAAGTGTCGGCACTGCTTGGCCGGATTCCGTCGGCAGTGGGTTACCAGCCGACGCTGGCCGAGGAAATGGGCAAGCTGCAGGAACGCATCACGTCAACCAAGACCGGCTCGATCACGTCCGTGCAGGCCGTGTACGTTCCGGCGGATGACTTGACCGATCCGTCGCCGGCCACCACCTTCGGCCACCTGGACGCCACCGTCGTGCTGTCGCGTGACATCGCCTCGCTGGGTATCTACCCAGCCGTCGATCCGCTCGACTCGACCTCGCGCCAGATCGACCCGAACGTGATCGGCGAAGAGCACTATACGATCACGCGCGGCGTTCAGCAGACGCTGCAGCGCTACAAGGAACTGCGCGACATCATCGCGATTCTGGGCATGGACGAACTGCCACCGGAAGACAAGCAGACGGTCGCCCGCGCACGGAAGATCCAGCGCTTCCTGTCGCAGCCGTTCCACGTTGCGGAAGTGTTCACGGGCGAGCCGGGCAAGTACGTGCCGCTGAAAGAAACGATCCGTGGCTTCAAAATGATCGTCGAAGGTGAGTGCGACCACCTGTCGGAACAGGCGTTCTACATGGTCGGCACGATCGACGAAGCCTTCGAGAAGGCCAAGAAGATCCAGTAAGGTTCGGGTGAGTGGCAGGCGCGAGGCGCGCTGCCTGTCATACGCTCGACCTTGCCGTGCATATGACGGGCAGCGGCGCACCAGCGTCAGGGACCGTCGACAGGAGTCAATATGGCAACCATCAAAGTAGACGTTGTCAGCGCAGAAGAGGAAATCTTCTCGGGCCAGGCGAAGTTCGTCGCGCTACCGGGCGAATCAGGTGAGCTGGGCATTCTGCCCGGCCATACGCCGCTCATCACCCGGATCCGTCCGGGTGCGGTGCGCATCGAGTTCGAAGGCGGTCAGGACGAGTTCGTGTTCGTCGCCGGCGGCATTCTCGAAGTGCAACCGAGCACCGTGACCGTGCTCGCCGACACCGCGATTCGCGGCCGGGATCTCGATGCCGCGAAGACCAAGGAAGCAAAGCGTCGTGCCAAGGAAACGCTGCAGAACGCGAAGGCGGATATCGACCTCGCGAAGGCGCAGTCGGAACTCTCCACGGCAATGGCGCAGCTTGAGGCGATCCAGCGTCTTGCCAAGATCCGCAGCAAAAACTGAAGCGTCGGTGCACCGTGAGCGATTCGGCTGGGCCAGTCCCTAGGAACTGTTTACATTTGTAAAAATATAAACAGCTCCTAGTCCTAGCTTGAGCCGCCTCGCGCACCGTCCGCCCGGTCGGCGATTTCATTCCACAGATGCATCGCCGCATAAGCGCGCCACGGATGCCATGCATCGCTGCGCACGCGCTGGCTCGACAGGCGGTCGAGCGCGGGATCGCGCGCGGCGATCGACTGCATCAGCACCAGGTCGGAAGCCGGCCAGGCGTCGGCGTCGTGCCAGGCCCGCATCGCGATGTATTCAACGGTCCACGAGCCGATCCCAGGCTGCGCCAGCCAGGCCTGGCGCAGCGCGGCAATCCGCTTGCCCGGCATGCCGATCCCGGTGAGGTCGCAGGCCGTCAGCGCAGCTGGTTCAGGAAACCACCAGCCGACAGCAGGATGCGGAGGCACCGTGAGCGGCTCGCCGTCGCGCTGGACCAATCGTCCGATGATAGTAGTGGCCGCCTTGACGCTGACCTGCTGGCCGACGATCGCGCGCAAGGCCAGCTCGAAGGCCGACCAGGCACCCGGCATGCGCAGGCCCGGTGCGCCGCGGCCAGCAGCGGCGCGAGCCAGGCATCACGCGACAGATTCTGGGCGATCGTCGAGGCTCGGTGCCGGCGTCGAACATGGTGGAGAGCCGCGCAGGTAGGCACCGTCACTGACAGTTTCGACGCCGGGAATCGCGCGCCCGGCCAGGAAGCGCAACAGGCGCGGTCAGTCGTAGGGCTGGCGGAACGGCAAGTCGATCTCGACACGCGCCGCTCCGTCCGCCGCGTGGGCCGCACTCTCGCCAGCGCGCCCGTCATGTGGCATCGTCGAACGATAGCTCGGCCGCGAGCAGCGCGACCTTGCGCGCCGTGCCCCAGCGATACCCCGTCGCCGCGCCGTCCTTGTGGATCACGCGATGGCAGGGAATCACCAGCGCCACGGGATTCGAGGCGCAGGCGTTGGCGACGGCACGCACCGCGCGCGGCGAACCGACCGCCTCAGCGATCTGCGCGTAGCTGCGCGTCTCGCCGTAGGGGATCTTCTGTAGAGCTTCCCAGACGCGCTGCTGGAATGCCGTCGCGCTGATGTCGAGCGGCAGGGCGATGCTTTCGCTCGAGCCGCGCAGATAGGCATCGATCTCGGCGAGGAAGGGCGCGAGCCGTCCGGGCGCGGCCACCAATTCGGCATTCGTGAAGCTGTCGCTCAGATCGGCGACGAGCGACACTACAGCATCGCCAAACGCAATCTTACAGATACCGCGTTCGGTCGCGGCGACCAGAATCTGGCCCAGCGGCGTCGGCGCGGTCGCGTATTCGTATTCGATGCGCAGCCCCGCGCCCTTGCGTCGGAACGCCGAGGGCACCATCCCGAGCTCGCGCGGCACGACTTCGTAGAGGCGCGACGACGACTGATAACCGGCATCCACTGCTGTGCGCGTGACGGGCGTGCAGCCTTCCAGCGCATCACGCAGCGCCGCACCGCGTTGCACAGCCTGGTACTGGCGCGGCGACACGCCGACATCACGCTTGAACAGATGCCGCGGATGGAAGGGGGTGAGATGCACGGTCGCGCTCAGCTCCCTCAGCGTGGCTCGATCGCTCATATCGAGTACCGCGCAGGCGCGCCGCACGATCTCGGCCTCGCGCGGCTCGCGCTGGCAGTGCTTGCATGCACGAAAGCCCGCGGCATGCGCGGCGGCCGGGTCGTCGAAGAAGCTGACATTCTCGCCGCGGGGGGGGGGGGGGGGGGGGGGGGGGGGGGGGGGGGGGGGGGGGGGGGGGGGGGGGGGGGGGGGGGGGGG
>JAYFSB010000105.1:0-6482 GCA_040946865.1 Burkholderia sp. | reverse complement strand
ATTCGAGCCTGCCGCGCAAAGGTCGTGATTCCCCCGCGTTCGAATCACCAGACAAAACGCCGCTACAACCGTGTGCTCTACCGTACACGCAACCTGGTCGAACGGTTCTTCAATCGAATTAAGCATGTTCGCCGCGTCTCCACTCGCTATGACAAGCTTGCCGAGAGCTATCTCATGTTTGCATCGCTTGCCTGCGCGTTTGGGCCAGTCGTAAATGTGAACCCTGTCTAGCGCAGGGTGGCGCTCGCTCGCCCGCAGTCCGTCGGTATTGCCGGAGATCAAAAAATAGGGGTCATTTCGTTTTACGCTCAATTTATGCAACAACGCCGATTTGAACGAAACGGCGACCGTGCGCGGTATAGATCGCATGCCGCGCCGGCAGCCACCGGGATCAGCTCAGCTTGCCGTGACACTGCTTGTACTTCTTGTCGCTGCCGCAGGGGCAGGGATCGTTGCGCCCGACCCGCGGCACTTCGCCGACGGCATTGCCCGCCATCGCGTTGCCGACCAGCTCGGTCGCGGCGGTGGTCGCCGTGCCCGCATCGGAGAAATCGGCATGGCGGAATTCGACGTTGTCGAGATTGCCACCCGCTTCCTCGATCTGCTCGGCGGCTTCCTCTAACTGCACGGGCGACTGGATCTGCACGCTCATGACGATGCGCGTAATTTCCTGCTTGGTCGCCTCGAGCATCGAGGCGAACAGCCCGAAGGCCTCGCGCTTGTATTCCTGCTTTGGATTCTTCTGTGCGTAACCGCGCAGGTGGATGCCCTGGCGCAGGTGGTCAAGCGCGGCCAGGTGCTCGCGCCAGAGGCGGTCGAGCGTCTGCAGCATGATCGAGCGCTCGAAAGAGCTGAAAGCCTCGCGGCCGACCATCGCCACCTTGGCCTCGTAATGCTCATCGGCCGCCGTCACGACGGCCTCGAGGAATTCGTCGACGTTGATCGACTGCGACTCGTTGACCATCTCCTGGATCGCCAGATCGAGGCCCCAGTCGTTGCGCAGCACCTCCTCGAGCCCGGGCAGGTCCCATTGCTCTTCGATGCTGCCCTGCGGCACGAACTGATGGACTACCTCGGTGATCACACCGTGGCGCATCGCGCCAATCGTCTCGGCAATGTCGTGCGCCTCGAGCAACTCGTTGCGCTGCTGGTAGATGACCTTGCGCTGGTCGTTGGAGACGTCGTCGTATTCGAGCAGCTGCTTGCGGATGTCGAAGTTGCGCGCTTCTACCTTGCGCTGCGCCGATTCGATCGAACGCGTCACAATGCCGGCCTCGATCGCCTCGCCCTCGGGCATCTTCAGGCGCTCCATGATGGCGCGCACGCGGTCGCCCGCGAAAATGCGCAAAAGCGGATCGTCGAGTGACAGATAGAAGCGCGAGGAACCCGGGTCGCCCTGGCGGCCGGCACGGCCACGCAGCTGATTATCGATCCGGCGCGATTCGTGGCGCTCGGTGCCGATGATGTGCAGGCCGCCGGCGGCCTTGACCTGCTCATGCAGAGTTTCCCACTCGTCGTGCAGCTGCTTGATGCGCGCGGCCTTCTCCTCGGCCGGGATCGCCTCGTCGACCTCGAGGAAGGCGGCCTGCTTCTCGGCGTTGCCGCCCAGCACGATGTCGGTACCGCGACCGGCCATGTTGGTGGCGATCGTGATCCGCTTTGGCCGGCCAGCCTCGGCGACGATCGCCGCCTCGCGCGCGTGCTGCTTGGCGTTGAGCACTTCGTGCGGCAGCCCGGCCTGCTTGAGCAGGTGCGAGAGCAGCTCCGAGTTCTCGATCGAGGTGGTGCCGACCAGCACCGGCTGGCCACGCTCGCAGCAGTCGCGGATGTCGCGGATCACCGCGTCATAGCGCTCCTCCGAGCTCTTGTAGATTTGGTCCTGCTTGTCGAGCCGCTTGGGCGGACGGTTGGTCGGAACCACCACCGTCTCAAGGCCGTAGATCTCGTTGAACTCGTACGCCTCGGTATCGGCCGTGCCGGTCATACCGGCCAACTTCGCGTACATGCGGAAGTAGTTCTGGAAGGTGATCGAGGCGAGCGTCTGGTTCTCGTTCTGGATCTTCGCGTGCTCCTTGGCCTCGACCGCCTGGTGCAGGCCGTCGGACCAGCGGCGGCCCGCCATCAGGCGGCCGGTGAACTCGTCGACGATCACCACCTCGCCATTCTGCACCACGTAGTGCTGGTCGAGGTGGAACAGGGTGTAGGCGCGCAGCGCCGCGTACACATGATGCATCAGCGTGATGTTCTGTGGCGCGTACAGGCTCTCGCCCTCGCCGATCAGGCCCCACTCGGCCAGCAGGCGCTCGGCCTTCTCGTGGCCCGACTCGGTCAAGAACACCTGGCGCGCCTTCTCGTCGAGCGTGTAGTCGCCCGGTTTCTCGACGCCGGTGCCGTCGGCCTTCTCCTCGCCGATCTGGCGCTCCAGCAGCGGCGGCAGCGCGTTCATGCGCACGTATAGCTCGGTGTGGTCTTCGGCCTGGCCCGAAATGATCAGCGGCGTGCGGGCCTCATCGATCAGGATTGAGTCCACTTCGTCGACCACGGCGAAATTCAGCGCCCGCTGCACGCGCGCATCGGTCTCGTAGACCATGTTGTCGCGCAGGTAGTCGAAGCCGAATTCGTTGTTGGTGCCGTAGGTGATGTCAGACGCGTAGGCTTCCTGCTTCTGCTCGTGCTCCATGCCGGACAGGTTGATGCCGACCGACAGCCCGAGGAAGTTGTAGAGGCGCGCCATCCACTCGGCATCGCGCTGCGCCAGGTAGTCGTTGACGGTCACCACGTGTACGCCGCGGCCCGACAGCGCGTTCAAGTATACCGGCAGCGTCGCGACCAGGGTCTTGCCCTCACCGGTGCGCATCTCAGCGATCTTGCCGTAATGCAGCACCATACCGCCGATCAGCTGCACGTCAAAGTGACGCATCTTCAGCACCCGCCGACTGGCTTCGCGGCAGACCGCGAACGCCTCCGGCAGCAGCTTGTCAAGCGACTCGCCGGCCGCGACACGCTGGCGGAATTCACCCGTCTTGGCGCGTACCTGGTCATCCGTCACCTGCTCGAATTGCGATTCGAGCGCATTGATCGCCGTGACGGTCTTTTGGTATTGCTTGACTAGCCGCTGGTTGCGGCTGCCAAAAATCTTCTGGAGAAAACCGGTTGTCATCGATCGGGTCTGCGTCGCAGCAACGGCCCCGGAGCGGATGACACCGGCTCCGGTGCGCCGAGCCTTGGCGACTTAGCATATGAGTGAATTCAGACGAAGAATTCTAGCACGCGCATTTAGGCAAGCCGGTGTTCCGCCGATACCGATATACGGGCGGACCGGCGTCGCCTCAAGGGCTCACCATGATGGGGCCGCCGCAAAAAGATCCGGCCCCGTTGAAACAACCACCTGCCAGCATCGCTGCACAGTACAATCCAGCCATTGCTACCGCCTGCCCGCCTATGAACCGCTCCTCCAGGTACACCTATCCGTCCGGCTTCGCGCGGCCGCAAGCCGTCGCCGACGTGCTTAAGCGCACCGACGCGTTCGCCGCGCTGCGCGCCGGTGTCGAGCAGGTCGCCTCGCTACAGCGCGACCTGCGCGCGCTGCTGCCCGAGTACCTGGCCAATCATGTCGAATCCGGCTCGATCAAGGAAGGCGTGCTAACGCTGTTCGCGGGCCACAACGCGCTGGCCGCGCGACTGCGCCAGGTCGCGCCACGCCTGGTGGCCGACCTGCAGGCGCGCGGCTGGAACGTGGCGATGCTGAAGGTGCGAGTGCGTCCACAGGATGCGCCGGGGCCGGTGCGAATCAAGCAGGCACACATGACGCCGGCCGGCACCGATGCGCTGCGGGAACTGGCCGACAGCCTGCCGTCCTCGCCGCTGCAGAGCGCACTGGCGCGGATAGCCGCGCGCCACGCCAAGGCGAAACTGACACGCTGAGTAGCCCCTCAACGGTCGTCATGGCGGCCCGGGATGCAAAAAGGCAGCCCGAAGGCTGCCTTTTTCGTAAGCGACTCGGAATGGCCGTCGTAAATGCCAGCAAAGATCGACGCCAAAGTGGTGTTTATAATTTTGGCTCTCTTGAAAAATAAGTGGGTTACGCGACATGTGGGTTGATCTTCGAGCCGGTGCGCGTCAAGGTAGTTGTCGCCTCTGTCATGCAACGTGAGCCTGTTTATGACCCCTGATTCCGACCTCGTTGACGATGGCATCGCGCTCGGGATAGAGCGCGACGGAACCGCTAGGCGTCCAGTTGCGCGTCTGGCCCGACCAGCGCGCCGGATGTCGCTCACGAGCGGCGAGGATCGCGATGTCTTCACCGGCGTGCTGTTGCGCCGGTGTGACGTAACGGATGCCGCTGTGCCGATGCTCGTTGTGGTACCAATGCACGAAGTACATCGCCCATTGCCTGGCGGCATCCAGATCTGCAAAGCGGTGCGCCGGGAACTCGGTACGGTACCTGGCCGTATGGAACATGGATTCGACGAACGCGTTGTCGTCGCGGACGCGAATACGAGGGCCTCACGCCGAGCCAGTGAAGTATTGCCAGCACCCGCCGTGGCTCTTCAGCATAGAGCCGTGGTCGCCGTGTAGAACGGGGCGCTGCTCGTCAGCGGCAATCCCTTCGGCCAACGCCCGCCCGCTGAACGACCCGGACGGCATGATCGGCATGTCGGTGCCGTGCACTTCCCAGTGCGATGATCTTGCGGCTGTAGATATCCATGATCAGGTACAGGTAGAACCACCATGCCGGCCACGGTGGCGGGCAAATACGTCATATCCCAGCACCAGACTTGGCAAACTGCGCTCGCAGTAACCGACAGAAGGTTGTGATTCGCTCGCTAGATAGACGCCTTCGTCGGTCAGCGCCGGCACAATCCGCGCAGGAGGCATATCTGCGAAGCGCGGTTCGTTGGCGACTGCGAGCACAGCCTGACGCTCCGATTCGGTCAGCGCATGCAGAGCTGGCTTGTAGGATGAAGAGCCGCCTGCGGTCGCCGGTTTGCAGCCCATCTTGAGCCTTCCAGCGTTGCAGGGTGCGCACATCAATGCCGGCACACAGTCTTGCAAGCGTGGTGCAACCGTACACCGGCCTGATGAGCCGCTTCGATGTTTCGGGCAGTTATCTAGCGATCCTCGAGACTGATCATTTGTCCTCTCCCTTGTGGAAGATCGCCTCGAGTTTTGTTGACAGCACCAACAAGGCGGTCGTCTCGGCCAGCGCACGGTCCTTGCGCCAAACTTCACGCTCGAGTTCTTTGATCCGGCGGCGATCCGCCGTCGTTTGCGCAGGCGTGGCAACGCACGTCCTGCGGGTCGGCCAACGCCTGGGTGGCTGCGTCCCGCCAGGCAGCAAGCTCCTGCAGATATACGCCGTTCTCGCGGTGCCATGCGCTGCGCGATGTCTCGTCCAACGCGGTAGTGGTGAGCACGGCGTCCAGTCGCGATGCAGTTGTCCAGGCCCGCCTGCGGGCGGGCCTGGAGAGCGACTCACTGCGCCAACGCTCCAGCGTGCCCACGTTCACACGTGTGTTTCCTGCGCGATATCGCGATATCTTCAACCAACGCGTTCTTAGGCGGCAGCAACCTTGCAACCACCTTTTCCTTGAATGCCTGTCCGTACTTTGACACTTCTCGTCCTCATTGCGCCCCCGGATTTCCATTTCCAGATCCTATTCTGGGCAACAATTATTCTAACACGGGGGGGACGGGTGACGCTGGGCATCATGCTGGGTGGGGCGAGGTCGCAGCAGGCATGTCGCCAAACACGGTGAGCCGGCTCAAGGCGCAATGGGCCAATGGCATTCACACCGGCGTGCGCAGTGGTGCTTCGGACGACCAGTGCCTGCTTTGGTGATCATCGGCATGACGCCGGAAGGCGAGAAAGAGCGTGTGGCGATTGACGACGGCTACCGGGAATTGAAGTAGTCCGTGGTGCGAGCTGCTGCTGGATCTGAAGAAGCGCAGCCTGCCGGCTGGCCCGTTGCTCGCGTACGGCGACGGCGAAATGAGCTTCTGGGTGGCGATGGAGGAAGTGTTCTCGCAAGACGAAGCATCAGCGCTACTGGTTTCACAAGATGGGTAACGTGCTCAACGCGTGCCGACGCGCTGGCCGCATTCAATGACTTCGTCGATAGCGACTCGGCAAAGTACCCGAAGGTGGCCGAAAAACTGATCGAAGCTCGCGACGAGCTGCTGACATTCTACGACTTCCCGGCCGAGCACTGGCAACAACTGCGTGTCGCGTGCGACGTTTCTCGACCTGGCGTTCAAGCTGATCGAGGGCCGAACAGTCGTGGCCCAGGATCCGGGTGCCGGAGAAGCTTGCAGAGAAGCTCGGTGAAATCGCGTTTAAAGACGGCGTCCAGGTGACCGGCAGCACACCCGGCTCAGCAAACGCTGGCGGTGGCGGCTGACGAAGGTGCAGTCTTCGAGACGAAGCGCAAACGTACGCGGCGCGATGAGTTGCTGGACGCGATGGAGCGGATCGTGCCGTG
>JAYFSB010000104.1:0-6493 GCA_040946865.1 Burkholderia sp. | reverse complement strand
CGACAACAAACCAGGACAACTTCGTTCATGATCGATTCGCTTCGCAGGCTTGACGACATCACGAATGCAGACACTTGTTCAGTATTGCCTTAACAACGGTGTCGTGCACGCGATGGCCGCCGGCGATCTCTGGGTACGGGAAGCGACTGCCGGCAACGAAATCGATGCCGTTCACGAACCACGGATCGCTGATGCCCAAAGCCGTTTCGAACAACTTGCTATGCATGACTATCGTCGCTCACGTGCAAATCAGGCATTTACCATCCACTCGAAATTCAACAGATGCTCAAAAACGTTGAAGAAGTTCGTACTGCCGCCGTCGCGTTCAAGCGATTGATACAATCACGAATGGCCTCTCGAAAAACTGGACTTCAAGTCCCCCCTCGGGGCCCGTCAGGCAGCGCTCTTGCCACTTGCCACCTGATCGCAAAATCGTGTCTAAACAACCGGATCCGGTACATACAATACCTCTCGGCAGGTGTTGCACTTCAGATTTGCGGCCGCCTATAATGCCCGACGTCCCGTAGGGCGAACCCTGCGGGACGTCGAGACCGGCGTCGAAAGGACCGCGCTTAGTTGGCGTTGACTTCGCGCAGCACCGTGCGGCGGCTTTGGCGCAGCAGCTCTTCGTAGACCTTGATGTAGTTGGCGGCCATCACCTTCGACGAGAAGCGCGACTTGAACGCGCCGCGAACCTGCTCGCGCGGCAGCGTGTGCAGGCGCTTGACGGCGGCCACGGCCGAGATCTCGTCCTCGACTACGAAGCCTGACACGCCGTTGTCGATCACTTCCGGCACCGAGCCGCGCTTGAACGCGATCACCGGCGTGCCGCAGGCCATCGCCTCGATCATCACCAGGCCAAAGGGCTCCGGCCAGTCGATCGGGAACAGCAGCGCGTGCGCGTTGCCGAGGAACTTGGCCTTCTGCGATTCGTTGATCTCGCCGATGTACTCGACGTGCGGCAGCGCAAACAGCGGCTTGATCTTCTCTTCGTAATAGGCGCGGTCGGCCTTGTCCAGCTTGGCCGCAATCTTGATCGGTATGCCAGCCTGCTCGGCGATACGGATTGCCGTCTCGACGCGCTTTTCCGGTGAAATGCGGCCCAGGAAGGCCAGGTAGCTCGGCTTGGCGTCCTTCGGCGGCGTCAGCAGGTTTTCTGGCAGGCCGTGGTAGACGGTCGGCTGCCAGTTCACCTGCGGCAGCGGAATACGCTGGTTGTCCGAGATCGAAACCACCGGCACGGTGTTGAAGGTATTGAAGATTGGCTGCAGTTCCGGCAGGTCCAGGCGACCGTGCATGGTCGTGACATGCGGCACCGGCTGGCGCGAGAACAGCGAGAACGGGTAGTAGTCGATGTGGAAGTGCAGCACGTCGAACTCGTCGGCGCGACGGCGCACTTCTTCCAACAGCAGCATGTGGGGCGCCATCACGTCGCGGATGGTCGGATCCAGACGCAGCGCCTGCGGGCAGAAGGCTTCGAGCTTCGCCGAGGTCTGCGAATCGCCGCTCGCGAACAGCGTCACGTCATGGCCCATCTCGACCAGTGCCTCGGTCAGGTAGGACACCACGCGTTCGGTGCCGCCGTAGAGCTTGGGGGGAACCGCCTCGTGCAACGGAGCGATTTGAGCGATTCGCATCTGGGAAACTCCTAAAAAATTAGGCTGAAGAGGCCGTGAGCCCTGCCGTCTGGCGAACTAGACACGGCTCAAAAAATGGGGAAACCTACCACCGGCTCGCGTCATCATCGGCTAACAGCGCACTTACATTCAACGGATTTCAGCCGTACCGCGTTTGACAGCATCCCGTAAAAATTCCTGCGCGGTCCGGAACCACTGCCGGCTGCCCTGTAAAAATGTCTCAGGGTCAGCCCGAGACGCATTATCGGACCGATAAGATTGGACCGGCGCGGAACATTTCAAAGAATTTACCTTGTTACAAAGGCGCAACATTTTGCAACCCTTCGATTTTCAAGGCGGAATTAGAGTAGGACCATCACGGAGGGGCGCCGCGGCACCTTTAAGCTGGCGATTTTAAGGTTGAAGTGCAACAGAAGCCCGTTGCGCCCGAAGGGCATCCCACAAGACAACGATTTCATGATAATGCTGACGAACATCGAACGATTCGGGCATGTGTACCGGATCCGGTTGTTTAGACACGATTTTGCGATCAAGCGGCAAGTGGCCAAAGCGCTGCCTGGCGGGCTTCGAGGGGGGGCTTGAGGCCCAGTTTTTCGAGACGCCGTTTGCGATTGTATCAATCCTTGAACGCGACGGCGGCAGCACGAACTTCTTCAACGTTTCTGAACAGCCGCTCGTGGATAGCCATGCTCCTGCATGGTCCGATTGAAACGCTCGGCGACGCCGTTGGTCTGCGGCTCGGCAACGAAGGCGTAGCTCGGCGTAATCTCCCAGAACTTGATCTCGACGCGGAAGTCGTCCGACGTGTACTGCGAGCCGTGATCCATTCGCCGGGACAGTCCGCGGACAGCGTCAGCTTCGACCGATCCGAACTGCTCGTGTACCCCTTCCCTTGGCTGATTGGCTCCAGTGCGGCAAAGCGGTCGCCCACCTTGATGACGTGGATGTTCACGCACGCTGCGTCGCAATGATCAACCGTAGCGAGGATCCAGACCAGGCCCTCATCGATGGTTTGAACCTTGGCACCATCGGTGCCTCACATCTCGTTAGGTTGATCAGTCGTAATTCGACCATCATGAGCGTTGAGCGATTTCTGCGGTCGCCGGTGAGGCGAAAGCCAGCCGTGTTCGCGCATCAGCGGCGAGACACGGGCTCGGGACACGCGGATGTCGTCCTGGATGCGCAAGCGCGCCCATGCCTTGCGTGCCTCTTCACCGACGAACGGCATACAAGCCAGATCGGCACGGATCGCCTTGAGCAGCTCGTGGTCCGACACCTTGGGCTTCGGATCGCGTCGCATTGGAGCAAACTGGGCGGCGTTGCTCAGCGCCCTGGCACGCTCGGCATAGATCGTCGCGCGCGGCAAATCAAGCACCTGACACACCCACTACAATCCGAAGGGTTTGCCTATCGTGAAGATCGCGTGGCTCATGTCGACGACCTCTGTACGATCAAAGGGCGGCGTTCCTGCCACTCGCGCGCCATGTGCAGAATTTCGACCTCCATGGTCAGTTCCCCCACGCGATGCACGGTGTCCTTGAGCTTGACTTCCAGCGGATCAGTCTGGCGTGACTTCAGTCCAGCTTCAATACCGGCAAGGGCGAGCTCACGCCACTGCTCGAGTTCGGCAATTGTTACGCTGACCTCGCGAGAAACGGCGTCAACGGATTCGCCGCGCAGCAAACGCAAGATGACGGCACGTTTGCGCCCGATATAGACTACCGTTTGAATTCAGCGGCGCAGGTAGCGTCTACGCAACCTCCAACATGTCCACTTTTTTCAACATCTCAGACTCCGGTTTGAATGACACGTTTTACCCCAAATCTGTGTCTAGAACTGTGTCTAGAAAAACCGGAGCCGCCACACAGGCAACTGGCGTGCTGCTGGGCGAGCGGCGCACGATAGCCCCCAGCGGGCAACGGGCGGCCCGACCCCTTCTTCGCGGCTGATCAAACTCGGCGCGCGATGCAAGCAAGCGGGCAATTGCCCGCTTGCTTGCATCCCTGCTCAAGGCTCAGCTGGATCATCGTGCACTCTTCACAACTCAGATGTTTGTAGCTTCACATCGCAACACAATACCTCTCGGTAGGTATTGCACTTTATTGCACTTCAGATTTGAGGCCGCCGCTTTAAGGTCGGCGTCGCCTTTCGTTTTGCCGACTGACCGTCGTCTGCACAAGCCGCGCGGAAAGAGTGCGAGCCGCGAGCTTTTATTCCAAAATGAATCGTAGACTGTAGACCGGATGCGATCGGGTACGGCACAAACGTCGGGCTTGTTTACAATGCCAGCTTTCGTCCGCATCGCGAACCATCGCGGCGCGCGACATACCCACGCCCCGCCCAACCTCCGTTCGACCACACGCACACATTTTGGAAGCTTTCACACCTGCCCAGCGCAACGCCCACAACGCGAAGCTCTCGAGCTATGCGAGCCGTCCCCTTGCGTTTCTATTTCGATATATTCGCAAGCATCCCGTCGCCCACCTGATCGTGCTAGCCAGCGCGCTAGCTGCGGTCGGCTGCGCGCTCGGCTCGCAATACGCGATCAAGCACCTGATCGACGTGCTGGCCAACGGCCGCCATCACCCGGGCCCTCTGTGGGACGCGTTCACGATGCTGGTCGGCCTGATCGCGGCCGACAACATGCTCTGGCGCGTCGGCGGCTGGTTCGCCGCGCATACCTTCGTAGAGGTCACCGGCGACCTGCGCCGCGACCTGTTCCAGTACCTGAGCGGCCACTCGCCCACCTACTACTCGGAGAAACAGCCGGGCATGCTCGCCAGCCGCATCACCGCCACCTCGAACGCGGTCTACACGTCCGAGAACACCATGGCCTGGAACGTGCTGCCGCCGTGCATCGCGGTGATAGGCGCGATCGTGATGATCAGTATGGTCAACCCGCTGATGGCGGTGGGCCTGTTCACCGCCTCGGCGATTCTGGCCGTGGCGCTGTTCAAGCTGGCCGGGCGCGGCTCGGCGCGCCACCACACGTTCGCCACCAAGGCTGCGGCGGTGGACGGTGAGCTGGTCGACGTGATCGGCAACATGGCCCTGGTGCGTGCCTTCGGCATGACGCTGCGCGAGCAGAAGCGCTTCGGTCAGACCGTCAAGGCCGAGATGGACGCACGCCAGCAGAGCCTGCTCTACCTGGAGAAGCTGCGCCTGCTGCATGCGGTGATCACCGCCATGCTGTCGACCTGCTTACTGGGCTGGACGCTGCTGCTCTGGGACCAGGGCAAAGCGACCTCGGGCGACATCGTGCTGGTCAGCTCGCTCGGCTTCACCATCCTGCACGGCACGCGCGACCTGGCGGTGGCGCTGGTGGACGTGACCCAGCACATCGCGCGTCTGGCCGAGGCGGTGCAGACCATCCTCGAGCCGCATGGCATGCCCGACCGCTTGGATGCTGTCGAACTGAAGTCGCACGGCGGCCGCGTCGAATTTGACCGCGTCACCTTCGCTTACCCGCATCGCCGCCCAATTCTCGACCACTTCGACCTGCGCATCGAGGCCGGCCAGCGGGTCGGCCTGATCGGCCAGTCGGGTGCCGGCAAGTCGACCGTGCTGGCGCTGCTGCAGCGCTTCTACGACGTGCAGGACGGTGCGATCAAGATCGACGACGGCCAGGACATCGCCGCGATCACCCAGGACAGCCTGCGCCAACAGATCGCCCTGGTGCCGCAGGACATCTCGCTGCTGCACCGCTCGATTTACGAGAACATCGCCTACGGACGCCCCGGCGCGAGCCGCGAAGAAGTGCTGGCCGCCGCACGCGATGCGCGCTGCAGCGAGTTCATCGAGTCCATGCCGGACGGTTACGACACCGTGGTCGGCGACCGCGGCGTAAAGCTCTCGGGTGGCCAGCGCCAGCGCATCGCGATCGCGCGCGCGATCCTCAAGGACGCGCCGATCCTACTGCTCGACGAAGCCACCTCGGCGCTCGACAGCGTCTCCGAGGAGGCGATCCAGGCTGCGCTCGATCGGCTGATGGTGGGCCGCACCGTGATCGCGATCGCGCACCGGCTCTCGACGTTGCGCAACTTCGACCGGATCATCGCGATGAGCACCGGCAAGGTGATCGACGACGGCTCGCCCGAGGAACTGCGCAACCGCCCGGGCCTCTATCGCGACCTGCTGACTAAGCAGCACGGCCGCGACCTGATTGACGACGAATCGCGCAGCGACGAGCGCGTAGCCTGAGCGCCACCCCGGCTCTCGCCCCAAAGAAAAACCCGCTCTTACAGATTTGATGGCAGCGAGGTACATCTGGCATTTTCATGCGAGCAAGGGATGCCCATGTCGAGGCGGCGGACCTTGCAGGCCTAACCTTGTCGTCCTACGCGAGGGAGCACGGGCTTACCGTGCAGGCTTTGTATCAGGCGCGCCGGCAAATGCGAGACGAGGCGAGAGAGGCACGCAAGCGTGCGGAGCCGAGCCCAGAACCGGCCTCGCCCTTCGTGGAAGTCAAAGTGGGCACAGCGTCGGTCGCGCCGACCCCGGCGGCGACCATGGTGCCCCACGAGCGTGGATGTGGGCGCATCTGCTCAACGGTGTGAACGTCGAGCTGCTGGTCGCGTTGGGGAGGATGGCATGTTCCGCTTCGACGAAGATCTGAAGGTGTACCTACATCGCGACGCCGTTGACTTTCGCAAGAGCATCAATGGCCTGCCAGTGCTGGTAGAGCAGCCGATGAAGCTCGACTCGTTCGGTCGGGTGGTGTACGGGTTCTGGAACCGAAGGGCCAATCAGATCAAATTGCTGCTGTATTAGGGTCTGTTTAGGCAATGCTGATCAAGTGTCCGCATTCGTGATGTCGTCAAGCCTGCGAAGCGAATCGATCATGAACGAAGTTGTCC
>JAYFSB010000103.1:0-6497 GCA_040946865.1 Burkholderia sp. | reverse complement strand
GTGCTCGAAGTCCACCTCGGCTGGGCCGCGAAGGGTCTCGGCTGGCGGATCGGCGAGATGCTGGCGCGTCAAGCAAAGATCGAGGAACTGCGCGTGTTCCTGACCAAGATTTACAACGAGTCGGGCCGCGCGGAAGACCTCGAGAGCTTCAGTGACGACAAAATCCTCGAGCTTGCGAAGAACCTGCGTGAAGGCGTTCCATTCGCCACGCCGGTGTTCGACGGTGCGACCGAAGAGGAAATGTCGAAGATGCTTAGCCTAGCATTCCCGGACGACATTGCGCAGCAGCTGGGCATGACGCCGTCGAAGAACCAGGTGCGTCTGTACGACGGCCGCACGGGTGAGGCATTCGAGCGGACCGTGACGGTCGGCTACATGCACTACCTGAAGCTGCACCACTTGGTCGACGACAAGATGCACGCGCGTTCGACCGGACCGTACTCGCTCGTCACGCAGCAGCCGCTGGGCGGCAAGGCGCAGTTCGGTGGCCAGCGTTTTGGGGAAATGGAAGTGTGGGCGCTCGAGGCCTACGGCGCATCCTATGTGCTCCAGGAAATGCTGACGGTAAAGTCGGACGACGTGAACGGCCGGACGAAGGTGTACGAGAACCTTGTCAAGGGCGACCACGTGATCGACGCTGGCATGCCGGAATCCTTCAACGTGCTGGTGAAGGAAATCCGCTCGCTCGGTATCGACATCGACCTCGATCGCAACTAATCGGACTACGGAAAGAAAGTAATGAAAGCTCTGCTCGATCTATTCAAGCAAGTCCAACAGGAAGAAGTCTTCGACGTGATCAAGATCGGTCTGGCCTCGCCGGACAAGATCCGCTCCTGGTCGTTCGGCGAAGTCAAGAAGCCGGAAACCATCAACTACCGTACTTTCAAGCCGGAGCGAGATGGTCTGTTCTGCGCGAAGATCTTCGGGCCGATCCGCGACTACGAGTGCCTGTGCGGCAAGTACAAGCGCCTTAAGCATCGCGGCGTGATCTGCGAGAAGTGCGGCGTCGAAGTGACGCTCGCCAAGGTGCGCCGCGAGCGTATGGGCCACATCGAGTTGGCTTCGCCTGTCGCCCACATCTGGTTCCTGAAGTCGCTGCCGTCGCGTCTGGGCATGGTGCTCGACATGACGCTGCGCGACATCGAACGCGTACTGTACTTCGAAGCCTACGTGGTGATCGAACCGGGCATGACGCCGCTGAAGGCACGGCAGATCATGACCGAGGAGGATTACTACAACAAGGTCGAGGAATACGGTGACGAATTCCGTGCCGAGATGGGCGCGGAAGGCGTTCGCGAGCTGCTGCGCGCGATCAATATCGACGAACAGGTCGAGACGCTGCGCACCGAGCTCAAGAACACCGGCTCTGAAGCGAAGATCAAGAAGTACGCGAAGCGCTTGAAGGTCCTCGAGGCATTCCAGCGCTCGGGCATCAAGCCCGAGTGGATGATTCTCGAAGTCCTGCCGGTGCTGCCGCCGGAACTGCGTCCGCTAGTGCCGCTCGATGGCGGTCGTTTCGCGACCTCGGATCTGAACGACCTGTATCGCCGCGTGATCAACCGGAACAACCGTCTGAAGCGTCTGCTCGAGCTGAAGGCACCGGAGATCATCGTGCGTAACGAAAAGCGCATGCTGCAGGAAGCGGTCGATTCGCTGCTCGACAACGGTCGTCGCGGCAAGGCGATGACGGGTGCCAACAAGCGTCCACTCAAGTCGCTGGCCGACATGATCAAGGGTAAGGGCGGTCGTTTCCGTCAGAACCTGCTGGGCAAGCGCGTCGACTACTCGGGCCGTTCGGTCATCGTAGTGGGGCCGACGCTAAAGCTGCACCAGTGCGGCCTGCCTAAGCTGATGGCGCTCGAACTGTTCAAGCCCTTCATCTTCAACAAGCTGGAAGTGATGGGCGTGGCCACCACCATCAAGGCCGCGAAGAAGGAAGTTGAGAACCAGACGCCGGTGGTGTGGGACATCCTCGAAGAGGTGATCCGCGAGCACCCGGTGATGCTAAACCGAGCACCGACTCTGCACCGCCTGGGCATCCAGGCGTTCGAGCCGGTGCTGATCGAAGGCAAGGCGATCCAGCTGCACCCGCTGGTCTGCGCGGCGTTCAACGCCGACTTCGACGGTGACCAGATGGCCGCCCACGTGCCGCTGTCGCTGGAAGCGCAGATGGAAGCGCGCACGCTGATGCTGGCCTCAAACAACGTGCTGTTCCCGGCCAACGGCGATCCGTCGATCGTGCCGTCGCAGGATATCGTTCTCGGCCTATACTACGCGACGCGCGAAGCCGTCAACGGCAAGGGCGAGGGCATGTCCTTCACGGGCGTGTCGGAAGTCCTGCGTGCGTACGAGAACAAGGAAGTCGAGCTGGCCTCGCGCGTCAACGTGCGGATCACCGAAATGGTTCACAACAAGGACAAGTTGGAAGGCGCACCGCAGTTCGTGCCAAAGATCTCGCTGTACGCGACTACAGTCGGGCGCGCGATCCTGTCGGAAATCCTGCCGGCCGGCCTGCCGTTCTCGGTGCTGAATAAGCCGCTGAAGAAAAAGGAAATCTCGCGCCTGATCAACACCGCGTTCCGCAAGTGCGGTCTGCGCGCGACCGTGGTGTTCGCCGACCAGCTGATGCAGTCGGGCTTGCGTCTCGCAACGCGTGCCGGTATCTCGATCTGCGTGGACGACATGCTGGTGCCGACGCAGAAGGAAATCATCGTCGGCGATGCCGCGAAGAAGGTGAAGGAATACGACCGTCAGTACATGTCAGGTCTCGTCACCGCCCAGGAACGCTACAACAACGTGGTCGACATCTGGTCGGCGACGTCGGAAGCGGTCGGCAAGGCGATGATGGAGCAGCTCTCGACGGAGCTGGTGGTCGATCACGACGGCAAGGAAACGCGCCAGGAATCCTTCAACTCGATCTACATGATGGCTGACTCGGGCGCGCGGGGTTCCGCGGTCCAGATCCGTCAGCTGGCCGGGATGCGCGGCCTGATGGCGAAGCCGGACGGCTCGATCATCGAGACACCGATCACGGCGAACTTCCGCGAAGGCCTGAACGTGTTGCAGTACTTCATCTCGACCCACGGTGCCCGTAAGGGTCTCGCTGATACGGCACTGAAGACTGCAAACTCGGGTTACCTGACGCGTCGTCTGGTCGACGTTACGCAGGATCTGGTGGTGGTCGAGGACGATTGCGGCACGAGCAACGGCGTGGCCATGAAAGCCCTGGTGGAAGGCGGTGAAGTCGTCGAGGCGCTGCGTGACCGGATTCTCGGTCGCGTGGCCGTGGCCGACGTGGTCAAACCGGAAACTCAGGAAACGCTGTACGAATCGGGCACCCTGCTCGACGAGGCGGCGGTCGAGGAAATCGAACGCCTCGGCATCGACGAAGTGCGCGTGCGCACCGCGCTAACCTGCGAAACGCGTTACGGTCTGTGCGCTGCCTGCTACGGCCGCGACCTGGGCCGCGGTTCGCTCGTCAACGTCGGCGAGGCGGTCGGCGTGATCGCCGCGCAGTCGATCGGCGAGCCGGGCACGCAGTTGACCATGCGTACCTTCCACATCGGCGGTGCGGCTTCGCGTGCGGCGGTGGCTTCGTCGGTCGAGGCGAAGAGCAACGGTACGGTTCGCTTCACGGCGACCATGCGCTACGTCACCAACGCGAAGGGCGAGCAGATCGTCATCTCGCGTTCGGGCGAGGCTATGATTACCGACGATATCGGCCGCGAGCGCGAACGTCACAAGATCCCGTATGGCGCGACGCTGCTGCAGCTCGATGGCGATGTGATCAAGGCGGGCACGCAACTGGCCATCTGGGATCCGCTGACGCGTCCGATCATCACCGAGTATGGTGGTACGGTGAAGTTCGATAACGTCGAGGAAGGTGTGACGGTCGCCAAGCAGATCGATGACGTGACGGGTCTTTCGACGCTCGTCGTGATCGACGTGAAGCGCCGTGGCTTGCAAGCCTCGAAGAGCGTGCGCCCGCAGGTCAAGCTGCTCGACGCGAACGGCGAGGAAGTGAAGATCCCGAACACCGAGCACTCGGTGCAGATCGGCTTCCAGGTCGGGGCGCTGATCACCGTGAAGGACGGCCAGCAGGTGCAGGTGGGTGAAGTGCTCGCACGTATCCCGACCGAGGCGCAGAAGACGCGTGACATTACCGGCGGTCTGCCGCGGGTGGCGGAGCTGTTCGAAGCGCGTTCGCCGAAGGACGCCGGCATCCTGGCCGAAGTCACGGGTACCACCTCGTTCGGTAAAGACACGAAAGGCAAGCAGCGTCTGGTCATCACGGATCTCGAGGGCAACCAGCACGAGTTCCTGATCGCCAAGGAAAAGCAGGTTCTGGTCCACGATGCTCAGGTTGTCAACAAAGGCGAAATGATCGTGGACGGCCCGGCCGATCCGCATGACATCCTGCGTCTGCAGGGTATCGAGGCGCTGTCGCGCTACATCGTCGACGAGGTGCAGGACGTGTATCGCCTGCAGGGCGTGAAGATCAACGACAAGCACATCGAGGTGATCGTTCGCCAGATGCTGCGTCGTGTGCAGATCACCGACAACGGCGATACGCGCTTCATCCCGGGCGAGCAGGTCGAGCGTTCGGACATGCTTGACGAAAACGATCGCATGATCGCGGAAGACAAGCGTCCGGCCACCTACGAGAACATCCTGCTGGGTATTACGAAGGCGTCGCTGTCGACGGATTCGTTTATCTCGGCGGCATCGTTCCAGGAAACGACGCGCGTGCTGACGGAAGCGGCAATCATGGGCAAGCGCGACGATCTGCGCGGCCTGAAGGAGAACGTGATCGTCGGCCGTCTGATCCCGGCCGGTACCGGCCTGGCGTTCCACAAGGCGCGCCGGAGCAAGGAAGTCTCGGATCGCGAGCGTTTCGACCAGATCGCGGCGGAAGAGGCCTTCGAGTTCGGTATCCCGGAAACTCGGGCTGCCGATACGCCCGACACCGTCGAGTCGCAGCAGCATCCGAACGCGGAGTAAGCGGGAGCGGCGCAAGCCGCTTTCCAGGCTCACCATCAAGGTAAGCCGTAGCGCGGCGACAAAAGCGCGGGTATGCGAAGGGGATTCTCGGATCGGAGGAAGCGGAGTGGGTCGCTTGGTGTACCGGATCCGGTTGTTTAGACACGATTTTGCGATCAGGTGGCAAGTGGCAAGAGTGCTGCCTGACGGGCTTCGAGGGTGAACTTAAAGCCCAGTTTTTCGAAACGCCATTTGCGATTGTATCGATCCTTGAACGCGACGCCGGCAACACGAACTTCTTCAACGTTTTTGAACAGACGCCTGTGGATAGCCTGATCCTTCGTGGTCCGATTGAAACGCTTGGCGACGCCGTTTGTCTAGGGCTCGGCAACGAAGGCGTAGCTCGGCGTAATCCCCCAGAACTTGATCTAGGTCTAGGCGCGGAAGTCGTCCGACGTGTACTGCGAGCCGTGATCCATTCGTAGGGACAGTCCGCGGGGCGTCAGCTTCGACCGATCTGAACTGCTCGTGCACCTCTTGGCTGATTGGCTCCAGTGCGGCAAAGCGGTCCCCCACCTTGGTGACGTGGATGTCCACACACGCTGCGTCGCAATGATCGACCACAGCGAAGATCTAGACCAGGCCCTCATCGACGGTTTGAACCTTGGTGCCATCGGTGCCCTACATCTCGTTAGGTCGATCAGTCGTAATTCGACCATCATGAGCGTTGGGCGGTTTCTGCGGTCGCCGGTGGGGCGAAAGCAAGCCGTGTTCGCGCATCAAGCGGCGAGACACGGGCTCGGGACGCGCGGATGTCGTCCTGGATGCGCAGACGCGTCAATACCTTGCGTGCCCCTTCACCGACGAACGGCGTATGAGCCAGATCGGCAGTAAGCGACTCGGCATGGCCGTCGTAGGCACCAGCAAAGATCGACGCCAAAGTGGTGTCCATCATTTTCGCCTCTGTTGAATTTCGAGTGGGTGCTACATTGCCCGATTTTCACAGGAGTGAAGGGGAGTCATGCATAGCCAACTGTTCGAATCGGCCTTGGGTATCAGCGATCCGTGGTTTATGAATGGCATCGACTTCGATACAACTGCCAAGCGATTGATGCTCAACGTCGATTTCGTTGCCGGCGTCTGCTTCCCGCATCCGGAGATCGTTGGCGCCCATCGTGTGCACGATATCGTCGTCAAGCGGTATCGGCACCTGAACGTCTTCCAGTGCGACTGCTACCTCGAAGTACGCATACCTCGCGTCAAGCTGTCTGATGGGCCGCGTGGCACGCACGTCCTGCGGGGGTCGACCAACGCGCCTGGGTGGCCGCGGCCTGCCAGGCAGCAAGCTCCTGCGGATACACGCCGTTCTCGCGGCACCTGCGCTAAGCGATGTTTCGTTCAGCGTGGCAGTGGTGAGCACGGCGTTCAGTCGCGATGCAGCTGTGGGGGGGGGGGGGGGGGGGGGGGGGGGGGGGGGGGGGGGGGGGGGGGGGGGGGGGGGGGGGGGGGGGGGGGGG
>JAYFSB010000102.1:0-6540 GCA_040946865.1 Burkholderia sp. | reverse complement strand
GTTGCACGAAGTGGTCAGCATCGTAGCCCTTGTCTGCGATAACCGCTTTGGTGCGCAGATGCTCGACCAGTTGCGCCGCGCACGAGATGTCGGCGACCTGTTCTTCAGTGACGATCAGTCGCAACGGGCGACTCTTCGAATCCACCGCCAAATGCAGTTTGGTCTCAGTCCGCCTCGGGAACGTCCGAGTGATTGCGGCCCACTTTTTTTATTTTAAGGCCCCGGCTCAATGCTAGTGCGCTCGCACGAGCGTCGAATCTCGATAAGGATGTGCTCGATTTCCGTCTCGCCCGCCAAAGCATTCGCCACCCGCGGCCAGACACCCTTGCTTCGCCAACGCGAGAAACGGATATATATACGCCTTTGTTGAATTTCGAGTGGGTGGTAAATTGCCCGATTTGCACGTGAGTGACGGTAGTCATGCATGGCAAGTTGTTCGAGACAGCTTTGGGTATCAGCGATCCATGGTTCGTGAACGGCATCGATTTCGACGCGGCTGCGAAGCGGTTGACGGTCAACATCGATTTCGTTGCCGGCACTTGAACTTTTTCTAGCACGACTTTTGCTTTCTCGGAGTGCGCACGCCTCGCATCAAGCTGCCTGACGGCCCGCGTGACGCTCGTCGAGCCAGAGTGGGCCGGCAAAAGCTCAAGGGCTTCACGCTGCTGTTCGAGGCAATAGTGCTGATGCTCGCCAAGCAGATGTCGTTCACCGCAAGTACCCGTACCGTCGGCGAGTCCTGGCATCAGGCGCACGCCATTTGCAAACGCTATGTCGAACTCGCACTCGCGCGCGCCAAGGTTGACCTGTCCGACATGACGAGCATTGCCGTCGACGAAACGTCCTACCAGCGCAGACACAACTACCTCTACCTGACGCTCGTGGCTGATGCGCGCGACCGCAAAGTCGTGTTCGTGACCGAAGGCAAGGATGCTTCGACGATCGAAGCGTTCATCAAAGGCGTCGAGACGAACCTGCCGAATGCTCGCATCACCTTCGACAAGTTCCACGTCGTCGCTCATGCGGCGAAAGCCGTGGACCCAATGCGGCGAATCGAGCAGCAAACCTATCCGGAACTCAAGGGATTGCCGATGGTTGCTGCTGAAGGATCAGCGACCAGTTGACTGCCCGCGCGCGGCTCTATCGCGAAAAGGCTCTATCGCGAAAAATTTCGGAAGATTCTCGATTGCAAGCAGATCAACGTCGTCAGCGAAATGCTCGAGCAGTGGTGCACGAATCTCATGCGCTCGAAGGTCGATCCGATGAAGGACGTCGTCCGCATGATCCGCAGTCATTTCGACGGCATCGTCGCCTGGACCCAGACGCGTCAAACCAACGGCTTGCTGGAAGCCATCAACGGACTCTTCCAAGCCGGCAAGCTCAACTTCTCAAAGATCAACCCACATGTCCTGTAACCGACTCTAATTTCAAGAGAGCCATATAAAGAGAACCATATATACTGTATGCCATCGGCCGAATTCCGCGGGAAGATCGCGCCCTGGACTGCCGGTTCGGGCAATTCATCGCACCGCTTCGAGGAACCAGCGATTGTTGGATGCCGTTCGGCCACGGTCGCCTTCCTTGCCCGGCAGGATAGCTTGGACTTTGTTCCATACTTCGTCCCTCAGTAACGTTCATACCATCCGGTCTCGTTGCGCAAAAGACAGAATATAAACACATTTTTACAAATGTAAAGGCAATGCTGATCAAGTGTCTGCATTCGTGATGTCATCAAGCCTGCGAAGCGAGTCGATCATGAACGAAGTTGTCCTGGTTTGTTTTCGGTCGTCCTGGGTGCCGTTCAGATGGTCGGCGGGCCCCAGAGGCGCGGTTCGCATTTTTCGCGAGCCCGAATCCTCGACTTGTTGCGGTTCTTGCGGCGCGCCACCTCGTCGACTATACCGTTGCGACGTGTGCGTCGATTCGTGAAGTCGCGGGCTTTGGGCGCCTTGCCATGAATCAGTGCCTTTTGGCTCGCGTAGGCGTTGTCGCCGTAGATGCGCCGCGCCTGCCCATGCAGCAGTTGCGGAATCGCGTGCTTGTCATGGACGTTGGCCGCCGTCACCACCGCGCTGTGAACCAGGCCGCTTCGGCTATCGACGCCGAGGTGCAGTGTCATGCCGAAGTGCCAATTGCCACTCTTCTTCGTCTGACGCATCTCGGGATCGCGCGCCTTCTATTCATTCTTCGTCGAACTCGGTGCCCCGATCAACGGGGCATCGACGATCGTGCCGCGACTGAGCTTCATACCGATGCCCATGAAGTGGCGCAGGCGCGTGCTGTTGTACAGCGCTTCCTCACAGGCAAGGTCAGCAAGGTCAGCCAAATTGAACCCGTGCTGAATGAAATGAATCCGCAGCATGCGCTTCAGGCCAATCGGCGGGCGTCCGTTGTCACGTTTCGGGTAGTACGGCTCGATCAGCACACACAATGCCGCCCACGGCACGATCCGTTCCATCGTGTCCAGAAACTCATCGCGCCGCGTACGTTTGCGCTTCGTCTCGAAGCCTGCACCTTCGTCAGCCGCCACCGCCAGCGTTGGCTGTTTCATTCTCGTTTGCCTTGCTCGGGTCATATCCACCGATCTATAACGGCTGGACCACGGGGACGGTGGACTTGATCAGCATTGCCTAAACAGATCCTAATACCTCTCGGTAAGTCGCTAAGTATTGCACTTCAGATTTTAGGCCGCCCAGGGGTTTGCCGACGCGCCTATTTGGCCGGCTTGCGGGCCCCCGCGCCTGCCGAGAGTCGCGCGGGGGCACAGTGAAGCCACGCCGTGGAGCCTTGCAGTGAAGTCGCCGCCGCGAGGCAGCGACGATCCGTGGCCCGTTACTACCGGCATTTTCTGCGCGTCCGTCGCGCTCAGACCGCCTTCCCACCGAGCCGCCGCTATGACCGACGCCACCACCCTGAGCAGCACCACCTATTCCCGTTACCTAGCGCGCGCCGTCGCCGCGCGCCCCGAGCTGGCCGCCCGGATCGCCGCCTGGGCCGCCGCGCCGATCACGCGCGCGGCGATCGACGCGCGTCTGGCCGAGCTGCTCTGCCAGACAGAGGGCGCAGCCGCGCCGATCGGCGAGGAGTCGCTGCGCCGCGCCCTGCGGCAGCTGCGCATTGAGGTGTTCGGCACGGTGGCCGAACGCGATCTGGCCGGCACAGCTGACGTCGCCGAGGTGACAGGTGCCATGACCGACCTAGCCGAGGCCACCATCCAGCGCTCGCTGGCGGTGGTCTCGGCCGAGCTCGAGGCGCTTTACGGCGAGCCGCGCGGGCCTGAGGGCGAGCACCTGACACTCGGCGTGGTCGGCATGGGCAAGCTGGGCGGGCGCGAACTGAATGTTTCCTCCGACATCGACCTGATCTTCGTCTACGAGGACGACGGCGAGACCGCCGGCGGCACGCGCGCTGCCCTGGCCACCCAGGAGTACTTTACGCGCCTGGGCCGGTGCCTAATTGGCGTGCTATCCGATACCACCGCCGACGGCTATGTGTTCCGCGTCGACATGCGGCTGCGCCCAAACGGCGGTTCCGGCCCGCTGGTGTCCAGCCTCGGCATGCTCGAAAAGTATTTCTACGTTCAGGGACGCGAGTGGGAGCGTTATGCCTGGATCAAAGGGCGCCTAGTTTCCGAGCCTAACAGCGAGTCGGCGCGGCGCCTGGCCAGGCAGCTCGACGCGATCGTCAAGCCCTTCATTTACCGGCGCTATCTCGACTTCGGCGTGATCGGCGCGATCCGCTCGCTGCACCGCCAGATCCGCCAGGAGGCGCAGCGCCGCACCTCGATGCGTCCCGACAAGGCCGACGACATCAAGCTCGGGCGCGGCGGGATCCGCGAGATCGAATTCAGCGCACAGGTGTTCCAGCTGATCCGCGGCGGCCAGGACGCCGATTTCCGGGTGCGCCCGACGCTGGCCGTGCTGCGGCACGCGAGCGCGCGCGGCCTGATCGCGACCGAGGTGGCCGAGCGCTTCGCCGAGGCCTATCGCTTCCTACGCGTGATCGAGCACCGTCTGCAGTACCGCAACGATGCGCAGACTCACGCGATGCCGCTCGAGGCCGAGGATCGCGCAGCGCTAGCTGCCTCGCTGGGCTTCGCCGACTATACCGCGCTGGTCGCCGAGCTGGACCGGCACCGCGGCTTCGTCGAGGCGCAGTTCGACCAGATCTTCTCGAACCGGCTGACGGGCGAGTCCCGCGGCAACGGCAATGGCGACGAGGGCGCGGTAGCCTGGACTTGGAGCGCTGCGCAGACCGACGACGGCGAGAATGAGGCGCTGGCCGCGTGCCTGGCTGGCCTCGGCTTCGCCGATCCGGACGCGGTGCTAGCGCGGCTGCGTGGCGTGTGGCGGTCGTCGCGCTACGCGGGCCTGCCCGAAAGCAGCCGGCAGCGCTTCGACCGCGTCGCGCAGCGCGCGCTCGACGCCGCCTCGGGCATCGACGCCGCGCATCGCGACGACACCATCATCCGTTTCCTCGACCTGCTGGAAACGGTCGGGCGGCGCGGTGCCTACCTGGCGCTGCTGACCGAGTACCCGGCCGCGCTCGATCGTGTGCTGTCGGTGTTGGGCGCGACGCGCTGGGGCGGCGACTACCTGATCCGCCATCCACAGTTGCTCGACGAGCTGCTCGACGATGAGGCGATCGCCAGCCCCTTCGACTGGCCTGCCTTCAAGGACGCGCTGCGCGCGCGGCTGGCGACCGCCGACAGCATGGAGCAGCAGATGGACCTGCTGCGCCATGCACAGCACGCCGAGGTGTTCAGGATCCTGCTGATCGACCTGGCCGGCAAGCTGTCGGTGGAACACGTCAGCGACCGGCTCTCGGGGCTGGCCGACACGGTGCTCGACGTCACGCTCGAGGTGGTCTGGTCGCAACTCGCCAAGCGGCACATCGAGCGGCCGCGCTTCGCGGTGATCGCCTACGGCAAGCTCGGCGGCAAGGAGCTTGGCTACGCCTCAGACCTCGACGTGATCTTCCTCTACGACGATCCCGACGAGCGCGCCGCCGGCATCTACACCACCTATACGCGCCGGCTGATCACCTGGCTGACCACGGCCACTGGCGCGGGCGCGCTGTTTGACCTCGACCTGCGGCTGCGGCCTAATGGCGAGGCTGGCCTGCTGGTCACCGATCTCGACGGATTCCGCCGCTACCAGCTGCGCGAGGGTGACGGTACCAACACGGCCTGGGTCTGGGAGCACCAGGCGCTCACACGGGCCCGCTTCAGCGCCGGCGACGCCGAGATCGGCGCGGCCTTCGAAGCGATCCGCGAGCAGGTGCTGACCACGCCGCGCGAGGGTGACACGCTGGCACGCGAGATCGTCGGTATGCGCAACAAGGTGGCGGCCGGCCATCTGAACCATACCGAGCTGTTCGACCTGAAGCACGACCGCGGCGGGATGGTCGACATCGAGTTCATCGTCCAGTACGGGGTGCTGCTGCATGCGGCGCGCGACCCCGAGCTGATCCGCAATACCGGCAACATCGCGCTGCTGCGCGAGGTGGCGCGCTTCGGGCTGATGGACGATGCCGAGGCCGAGACGGTCGGCGCGGCTTACCGGCTCTATCGCAAGCGTCAGCACCAGTTGCGGCTCGACGGAATGGAGAAGGCGCGCGTGCCGGGCGAGACCGTCGTGGCCGAGCGGGCCGCCGTGGCAGCGCTGTGGGAGCGCGTGTTCGGCGGCGTGACGCCGGCCGAAGCGGAGTCAGCGCAAAAGGCCGGTGATATGATGGGGCGACCTTCTCCCGATCCAGACCAGAATTCAAATGAAAAAAGTGGCTCTCTTGAAATTTGAGTGGATTACGCGACATGTGGGTTGATCTTCGAGAAGTCGAGCTTGCCGGCGATCAGAAACAGCACGGTGCGCATGGTCGTGAGGTTGGTGTATCCGCGCGCCTTTCGCTGGGCGGCTTAAAAGGGTCGTTGATAACTTCCAGGAAGCCGTTGGTCTGACGCGTCTGGACCCAGGCGATGATGCCGTCGACATGACTGCGAATCATGCGGGCGACGTCCTTCATCGGATCGACACTTCGAGTGTATGACGTTCGTGCACCACTGCTCAAGTATTTCGCTGACGACGTTGATCTGCTTACGATCGAGAATCTCCCGAAGTTGCTCGCGATAGCGCCACGCGCGGGCGGCCCGCTTGGTCGTGACTTTCACGATCAGGGCATCGAGATCGGCGCGTTGCGCGGCGGTCAGCCGGTCGCGATCCTTCAGCAGCGGCCATAGCAATCCCTTGAGTTCCGGATCGGTTCGCTGCTCGATTCGCCGCATTGGGTCCACGGCTTTCGACACATGAGCGACGACGTGGAACTTGTCGAAGGTGATGCGAGCATTCGGCAGGTTCGTCTTGACCCCTTTGATGAACGCGGACGACATGTCAATGCTGACTGACGTGATCTGCTCGGGCTCTCCCCCATGTTCGCGCAGGCTTGCGGCGAATGCTTTGACTGTCGCAGCATCCTTGCCTTCGGTCACGAACACGACTTTGCGTTCGAGTGCATCAGCCACGAGCGTCAGGTAGTTGTGTCCGC
>JAYFSB010000101.1:0-6545 GCA_040946865.1 Burkholderia sp. | reverse complement strand
CGACCATCTGAATGGCACCCAGGACGACCGACAACAAACCAGGACAACTTCATTCATGATCGATTCGCTACGCAGGCCTGACGACATCGCGAATGCAGACACTTGATCAGCATTGCCTTAGCTCATGAAGAACACCACCATCTCCTCGCCGCGCGGCGGATGCCGGTGCCACCGATCGACCAGCGCCTAGGCGGCGCAAACAAACACCGCAAACACCGCGGCTCGCTCATGCATGCTCGCGCAGCCAGTCGGCCAGTGCCTCCACGTCGGCAGCGATGTAGCGCGGCTCCAGCGTGGCCAGCGATTCGGGCGAATGCGCGCCGTAGGACACCCCGACGCCGGCCGCGCCGGCGCTGGCCGCCATCTGCAGGTCGTGGGTGGTATCGCCGATCATGACGGTGCGCGCCAGATCTTGCCCCAGCTCCCGGCTCAGTTCGTGGAGCATGGCCGGATGTGGCTTGGAGAAGGTTTCGTCAGCGCAGCGCGTGTCGTCGAAAAAGCGCGTCAGCTTGGTTTCGTCGAGCGCGCGATTGAGGCCGACACGCCCCTTGCCGGTGGCCACCGCCAGCAGGTAGCCGGTGTCGCGCAGTTTCTCGAGCATCTCGCGCACACCGGCGAACAATTCGACCAGCTGGTCCTTCACCAGGTAGTGGAAGCGGTAGCGCTCGGCGAGCTTCGCGTAGTCCGAAGGATCGAGCGAGGGCGCGGCAATCGCCAGCGCGTCGCGCAGGCCCAGGCCGATCACGTAGCGCGAGGCCTCGCCGGAGGGCGTGGGCAGGCCGAGGTCGCGGCAGGCCGCCTGGATACTGCGCACGATGTGCGCGGTCGAATCCATCAGCGTGCCGTCCCAGTCGAAAACGATCAAGTCAAATTGTTGTCGGGCCATGCGGTTCACGCGCCGGACGCGCGCAGTTCGTTGAGTTGATCGAGGAAGCTCCGGCATTCGTCGGGCAACGGCGCGTCGAACTGCAGCGTCTCGCCCGACAGCGGATGCGTGAGTTTCAGGCGATACGCGTGCAGGAACATCCGTTTCAGCGACGGGCGCGCGTTTGCGCGGGCCAGCACCTTGTTCAAGGCGAAATCGCCATACTTCGCGTCACCGACGATCGGCAGCCCGAGATGCGCCAAGTGTACGCGTATTTGATGGGTCCGACCCGTTTTGAGTTCCACTTCAAGAAACGCGTAGTCGGTCCAGCAATCGATCAGGTTGAAGATGGTATGCGAGGGCAGCCCGTCGTCCTGAACTCGCACGCGGCGTTCGCCGTCCGGGGTCGAATACTTGAACAGCGGCACCTTGACGGCGCGCCGGCGGCCCCAGTCAGAGGCCCACTCGCCATGCACGATGCCGTAGTAGCGCTTGTCCATGCGGTTGTCGCGGATCTGCTCGTGCAGCCCGACCATGGCCGAACGCTTCTTGGCGATCATCAGGATGCCCGAGGTCTCGCGGTCGAGACGGTGTACCAGCTCGAGGAAGCGCGCCTCGGGCCGAGCCTCGCGCAACTGCTCGATGACGCCGAACGAGACCCCGCTGCCGCCATGCACGGCGACGCCGGCCGGCTTATTGATGACCAGCATCGCCTCGTCCTCGAACACCACCTCGAATTCGGCGGCAGGCACCGACACGGACTCGCGCGACGGATCCGCGGTGGCGATCCGGATCGGCGGGATGCGCACCACGTCGCCGTAAGTGAGCCGGTGCTGGGCACCAATCCGGCCCTTGTTCACGCGGACTTCGCCGCTGCGCAGGATGCGATAAACGTGACTTTTTGGCACGCCCTTGCAAACGCGCAGGAGGAAATTGTCGATGCGTTGGCCGTCGGCTTCCTCGCCGACCTCGACCATGGAAACCTGACCGCTTGCAACCGTTTTCTGAGAAATTTTGCCTAACTCATTCATACTGAATATAATTTTGTCCAGCATTCTGCTGCGGGCGGGCGGCCGGATCGGCCAGGTTCTGGCAGGATTGCATGAGGCGCAAGCGCAAACCGCCATTTTACTTGCGCCGTGGGGCTGCTGCTCACCCCTGCACAAAAGAGAGGCAGCAAGTTGCACGCACGGCACTCGCGTCGGCAAGGGGCGCGCCCACAGGCGGATTCGGTCGGCGGCATGCCGCGGTAACGGAAAGTTGGACAAAAAGAATTCAATTGACAGCGGCGATATGGCACGAGGTATGCCGCCCGCGCTGTCGGTTGCGAATATGTCGGCGTGCGCCTGACACGGTTTCGCAGAACGTGCGCAACCGTAGGCGACGTCAAACCAAGGTAGAACACTCCAGGCGGGAAAGTCGGGCTGGATTCGATACTCCCCGCTGCGGCCAGGCTGCAGCACATGCCACCCAGCGACGTCGCGCGCATCCTGTGCCGCGCGCTGCGGCATTGTGCCCGGTAACAGGCTTGGCGCGCGGAGTGAACCATCCGTGCTTTGAAGCCGCGTTCGCAGGTGCCCATGGCAGCCGGCCGGTCGTATTGGTCCGCGCCTCTTCAGGCAATTCTCCCGCCAGCCTTCCCGCTCCGGCGTGCTTGTAACAACACAACAAGGCGCGGCCTACCTGTTCGTCCGCATTCCGCCTGACAAACGGAACGCACCGCCGGTAGGGCCGCCTGGAGTAGTTCAATGAAACGCATGCTGTTCAATGCGACACAGCAGGAAGAACTGCGTGTCGCCATCGTCGATGGGCAGAAGCTCATCGACATCGATATCGAAACCGCCGGCCGCGAACAACGCAAAGGCAATATCTACAAGGGTGGGGTCACCCGCATCGAGCCATCGCTCGAAGCCTGCTTCGTCAACTACGGCGAAGACCGCCACGGCTTCCTGCCCTTCAAGGAGGTCGCCCGCCAGTACCTCCGCGATGGCGTCGACATGCGCTCTGCGCGCATCCAGGATGCGCTGCGCGAGGGCCAGGAACTGATCGTCCAGGTTGAGAAGGAAGAGCGCGGCAACAAGGGTGCGGCCCTGACCACCTTCATCTCGCTGGCCGGCCGCTACCTGGTGCTGATGCCAAACAACCCGCGCGGCGGCGGCGTGTCGCGACGCATCGAGGGCGACGAGCGTCAAGAACTGCGCGAAACCATGGCGCAGCTCGAGATCCCGGAAGGCATGAGCATGATCGCTCGCACCGCGGGCATCGGCCGCAGCACCGAGGAACTGCAGTGGGACCTGAACTACCTGCTGCAGCTTTGGCTCGCCATCGAGTCCGCCTCGAAGAGCGGCCACAACGGCCAGCCAATGCTGATCTACCTGGAATCGAGCATGGTGATCCGCGCGATCCGGGACTATTTCCAGCCCGATATCGGCGAAATCCTGATCGACACCACCGAGATCTACGATCAGGCGCGGTCCTTCATGGAAATCGTGATGCCCGACAATGTCAGCAAGGTGAAACGCTACCACGACGACGTCCCCCTGTTCTCGCGTTTCCAGATCGAGCACCAGATCGAGACGGCCTACTCGCGCATGGTGCCGCTGCCCTCGGGGGGAGCGATCGTGATCGACCACACCGAGGCGCTGGTCGCGATCGACGTGAACTCGGCGCGTGCCACCAAGGGTGCCGACATCGAGGAAACCGCCACCCGCACCAACCTGGAAGCCGCCGACGAAGTGGCGCGCCAGTTGCGCCTGCGCGACCTGGGCGGCCTGATCGTGATCGATTTCATCGATATGGAATCGGCCAAGAGCCAGCGCGAGGTCGAGCAGCGCCTGAAGGACGCGCTCAAGCATGACCGCGCCCGCGTGCAGATGGGCAAGATCTCGCGCTTCGGCCTGATGGAACTGTCACGCCAGCGCCTGCGCCCGGCCCTCTCGGAAGGCAGCCACGTCACCTGCCCACGCTGCAACGGCACCGGCCACATCCGCGATACGGAATCCTCGGCGCTGCAGGTGCTGCGGATCATCCAAGAAGAGGCGATGAAGGAGAACACCGCGGCGATCCATTGCCAGGTGCCGGTCGAGGTCACTGCCTTCCTACTGAACGAAAAGCGCCAGGAAATCAACAAGATTGAGTCGCGCTTCAAGGTCGGTATCGTGCTGATCCCGAACAAGCACCTCGATACGCCGCATTACAAGCTCGAACGCCTGCGTCACGACGATGCTCGCCTCGACGATCCGCGCGCCTCCTGGAAGATGGCCGAGGAAGCCGCCCACGAGCTCGAATCGGAAACCGGTTACAGCAAACGCGCCGCCGAGGCGAAGCCGAAGCAGGAAGCAGCCGTCAAGGGCATCACGCCGGCCAGCCCGGCACCGCAACGCGAGGCGGTACCGGCCCCGGCCGCCGCTCCAGCTTCGGTGGCGGCGGCTCACGCCACCGGCGGCCTGTTCGGCTGGCTCAAACGCCTGTTCGGCGGTGCCCCGGCCGCGCCGGCTCCGGTGCCGGAACCGATCAAGGCAGCGGCCTCGACGGCACGTCCGGTCCGCAGCGAGAAGTCCGAGCGCGGCGAGCGCAACCGCAACAACGGCAATCGCCACGGCGGCCGCCAGCCGCGTGGCGAGCGCGAAGGCAGGGAAACGCGTGAACCGCGCGAAGGCCGTGGCAACCGTGAACCACGCGAACGCGACAACCACGAGCCGCGCGAGCGCGCCGTAACGGCCGAAGGTGCGACGGAAACCCCGCGCCAGGAACGTGGTGAACGCCTCAAGGCCGTGCCGCACGCCGCCACGCTGGAAACCGTCAACCGCGGCGAAAACCATGCCGAAACGGCCGAGGACGTCGAGCAGGCCGGCATCGACGCGGAAACCGGCGTGCATGATGGCGAGGAACGCCGTCGTCGCCGTCGCAGTCGTCGTGGTGGCCGTCGCGATCGTGAGGAAGGCGCAGCCGGTACCACTCCGGAAGGCGTGGAAGGCACCAACCATGAGGCCGCCGCAAGTGCCGACCATGGCACCACCAATGCCCCGGCGGCGGTGGCTGTCGAAGCCGTAGCCGCGTATGCCAAGGTGTCGACGCAAGCCGTCTCCTCGAACGCAGCGGAAACAGCGCCGGTGGCCCCGGCAGTCAAACCGGTCGTGATCGCCACGCCGACTTCCGTCGACACGTCGCCGGCCATCGAATTGGCTCCGGTGGCGAGCGAACCGGCCCCGGTCGAAGCGGCACCGGCAGTTGAGCCCGAGCAGGCCAAGCCGGTCTCGGTACCGCACGCACTGGCCACGACCGACATCGAAGCCGCACTCGATGCCGCCGGCTTGATCTGGGTGAGCACGGATATCGACAAGCTCCGCGGCACCGCCCAGGAAGCCGCCGCCCGGATCGTGCCGCAGGCGCGTGCCCCGCGTGAGCGCAAGGCCCTGCCGCCGGTCGATCCGACGCCGATGCAGCAGGTCGAGACCCACTCGCAGCACTGAGCGAGCGTATCGACCCACGCGGCACCGGGCCTCGTCCCGGTGCTGCCTTGGACTGGCCGAGACCGGTACAGCCGCGCGGCCAGCCTCCCCTAGCAACGCGCGTCTGTGCCCTTTTTCTACGGGTTTCCGTTCGCTGGTCCGATCGGCGTCTTGTCGTTAAAATAGCTGTTTGTCTGGCACCCTGCTCGCGCCGAGCAGCACGCGCTGCGCGATACCTTCTCACGGTCGCTGTGGGACCTGCTCATTTCGGTCACCCGACCGCTACAACTTCCGCTGCGTCTACCATGCCGCGCGACGTATTCGACAAGGATTACCCGTTCCTGCTGCACAGCCCGCTGCTCTCGCTTGAGGAGATCGAGGTAAACGACTCGGCAAAGCCGGTCCCCCATGCGCACGCCCGTGAGGCAAGATCGCGAGGTTGTGGTGTAGCAGCCGCGCGCTTTTCGCTTGGCGGCCTCTGGAAGAGTCCGGGTTTGATGGCTTCCAGGAAGCCGTTGGTCTGACGCGTCTGAATCCAGGCGACGATGCCGTCGAAATGACTGCGGATCATGTGCGGGCGACGTTCTTCATCGGCTCGACCTTCGAGCGCATGACGTTCGTGCACCACTGCTCGAGCATTTCGCTGACGACGTTGATCGGCTTGCGATCGAGAATCTCCCGAAGTTGCTCGCGATAGCGCCACGCGCGGGCGGTTCGCTACTCGATTCGCCGCATTGGGTCCGCGGCTTTCGACGCATGAGCGACGAGGTGGAACTTGTCGAAGGTGATGCGAGCATTCGGCAGGTTCGTCTCGGCACCTTTGATGAACGCGGGCGACATGTCAATGCTGACCGACGTGATCTGCTCGGACTCTCCCCCATGCTCGCGCATGGCTTGCGGCAAACGCTTCGATCGTCGCAGCATCCTTGCCTTCGGTCACGAACACAACTTTGCGTTCGAGCGCATCAGAGTCACGAACGTCAGGTAGTTGTGTCCGCGTTTGTAGGACGTTTCATCGACGGCAATGCTCGTCATGTCAGACAGGTCGATCTCGGCGAGCGTGAGTTCGACATAGCGTTTGCAAATGGTGTTTAGGCAATACTGATCAAGTGTCTGCATTCGTGATGTCGTCAAGCCTGCGAAGCGAATCGATCGCGCGCTTTGGGTGCCTTGCCATGAATCAGTGCCTTCTGACTTGCGTAGGCGTTGTCGCCGTAGACGCGCTGCTC
>JAYFSB010000100.1:0-6559 GCA_040946865.1 Burkholderia sp. | reverse complement strand
TTCATCAAAGGCGTCGAGACGAACCTGCCGAATGCTCGCATCACCTTCGACAAGTTCCACGTCGTCGCTCATGCGTCAAAAGCCGTGGGCCCAATGCGGCAAATCGAGCAGCCAACCGATCCGGAACTCAAGGGATTGCGATGGTCGCTGCTGAAAGATCACGACCGACTGACCGCCGCGCAACGCGCCGATCTCGATGCCCTGATCGTGAACGTCACGACCAAGCGGACCGCCCGGGCGTGGCTCGATCGCAAGCAAATCAACGTCGTCAGCGAGCTGCTCGAGCAGTGGTGCGCGAACGTCATGCGCTTGAAGGTCGATCCGATGAAGGACGTCGCCCGCATGATCCGCAGTCATTTCGACGGCATCGTCGCCTGGACCCAGACGCGCGTCAGACCAACGGCTTCCTGGAAGCCATCAACGGACTCTTCCAGGCCGCCAAGCGAAAGGCGCGCGGGGGGATACACACCAATCTCACGATCATTCGCACCGTGCTGTTTCTGATCGCCGGTAAGCTCGACTTTTCGAAGATCAATCCACATATTGCGTAACCCACTCAAATTTCAAGAGAGCCTTCAAGAACAAGGAAGGGGGGGTCCGCGCCTGCGCGGCCTTCGGCCTTCGGGCCCGGCGTTCGACCATGCGTGCAGGACGCCGACGTCGAGACCCTGATCGAGTCCTTCCTCGGCATCAGGCATGCGATCTCGGCCAAGATGTTCGTCACGCCGCCCAAGAACGCGCACCAGCGTATATTCTTCGCGCGCGGGCAGGCGAGCCTGGAGCCCGCAATCGCCACCGAGATCCTGATGCGGCGGATCTGACGGTCGCTGCACAACGTCTGCACCGCGCTGGTGAGCCACATCTCGGGCCAGCCGACCGACAGCACCGCCACCAAGATCCGCGCCTTCAGCCTGCGCTGGGCAGCTGTCGGTGTTCTACATGGCGCAGCGCTCGGCGTTGGTGATGCTTGGCTGGGAATCCTACGAAGGCGAGAATGGCGAGCTGCTGCGTGTGGTGGTGGCCGACGAGACCCGCGCGCTGCTGCGTCAGTGGCATGCCGAGGGCCGGCGCGCCACGTGCCTCGCGCGGTGCCAAACTTTCCTCGCACTGGATCCGCACACGGATCCGCTGGCGCAGGAATCGGCCGGCCGGCCGCGTCGCGAGACATCGTTTATACGAAATCCCTACCGTTGCCTGTGCCGGGCCAGGCCGCTTCGCCCGCGCGAATGGGCGAAGGTGAGGGCCAAGTCCCCGTGTTTCCATCGCGATGCGTTGCCCGATCGGTGCCGCGCGTCAGCAGAACGAAAAATCGGAGCGAACCCAAATCTTCCCGAGGCGTCTTCCACGGACCATCGCGGACAAGTACGAATACGCCCCCGTCACGCGCCGCGGCTTCCTGAAGCTGGCCGGCACGTGCGTGGCGGCTGCGGTGCCGGACGGAACGCCCGAGCAGATCCACCTGACCTGGGGCGACGATCCCTGTTCCGAGGTGACGGTCTCGTGGGCCCCGCTGGCACCGGCCGCCAATCCGCGCGTGCGCGTATCGAGCGGCTACGGCCGGCCGTTTACGGTGCATGCGGTGCGCGCTCCTATACCGATGGCCTAAACGGCGCGGTGGTGTTCACCTACCCGGCGCGCCTGCATGGGCTGCGCCCCTGGCGCGAGCTTCTGCTACGAGGTGACGGCCGACAACGACGCAAATGCCCCGCGGCCGTTCTCGGCCAGCTTTCAGACCACGCCGTGCGGGCACGTGCCGTTCCGTTGGACCAGCTACGGTGATCTGGCCACGCCAGGCACGGGCTGGGTGCTGTCCTCGCCGCAAAGCCGCTACGCGGTGCAGGCCGTCGAGCGTTTCCAGCCGCTGTTCCACCTGCTCAACGGCGACCTCTGCTACGCAAACCTGAACCCAGCGTACCAGCCCGATGTATGGCGCGACTTCGGCAACAACAACCAGAGCTCGGCCGCGAACCGTCCCTGGATGCCCTGCCCTGGCAACCACGAGATTGAATTCCACAACGGCCCACCAGGTCTCACTCCTATCTTGCGCGCTACGTGTTGCACGACAACTGCACGCGTTTCGCGGGCCGCTGGTACAGCTTCCGTGTCGGTGCCGTGCTGTTCATCTCGCTCGATGCCGACGACGTGGTCTACCAGGATACGGCCGCCTTCGTGGCAGGCTCGACACCGCTGGTACCGGCCACCAGTACCAGCAATGCGCTGATCGAGCCGGGCACCTCGTTCTACGTACGCGGCTACAGCGGCGGCATGCAGACATGCTGGCTCGAGGACACGCTGCGCTGCGCCTCGCATGAACCCGGCATCGACTGGATCGTGGTGCAAATGCACCAGGATACGCTGAGTTCGTCGAAGTCGAGCAACGGCTCGGATAAGGGCATCCGGGAGGCCTGGCTGCCGCTTTTCGATCGCTACGGCGTCGACGCGGCTACCGGCTCGGTGGTCGACACCATGCAGCCGCAGCCGGTGGTCACGGTTGATCCCCAGGATTGCACTTTCGACACGCGCCACGGCACCGATGCGCGCGAGGACGCGATCTGGTCGACGCGGCGCGATGCCGGCAACGGCTACGGGATCGCCGTGTTCGACTACGAGCCGAACGAGGCGGGCGGCCATACCAGCATCACGGTGCACTACTACCACGCGGCGGGTACCGACAGCGCTTCAACCAGCGACTACTCACTGTTCGAGACCATCGTACTGAGCAAGCCGCGTCACGGCTGATCCGCAGCCGTAAGGAAGGCAGGCGGGAAATAAAGAGAGGTACCGGTCGCATCACGACCGGTACCTCGTTCTTCGTTCGGCGCGATCAGCCTTGCGCGGGCCGTACGCTCTTGTTGGCCTTGGTAGTGGCATCGATCGGCCGCGGCGGCGCGTCCACCAGCGGCTGCAGGGCCGGCGTGAGCGACTTAAGCAGCTGCACGGCCAGCGCGCTGGTGTATTCGTAGCGCGCCGCGTAGGGCTCGTGCACGTTGGCAGTGAGGACCCCAAAGAAGCGGTCGCCGATCCCGAACACGAAGGTCGCGCTGCGATTGACCTTGCGCGATTCGATCAGCCGCGCGCCCGGCGCGTAGACATTGAAGCGCTGGTCGCCGGTACCGGTCTTGCCATAGACCTCGAGCGTCTTGCCGTCGGAGAAGGTCAGGCCTTGCGCGAGTTGCTTGCCGGTACCGTTGACCACCACGTCGCGCAGCATCGGCTGCACGGCCGCCGCGATCTCGGGCGAAATCAGCTGATGCGGCGGCGTGCCCGCGTGCGCGAAGCGGGTCTCATAGGGCGTGTCCTTGGCGAAGTCGAGCCGCGCGATGCTTTCAGTCGGCATCTGCGCGCCGCCGTTGCCGATCAGTCCGATCAGCCGCGCCAGCGAATCGGGCTGGTCGCCCGAGGCACCGATCGCGGCCGCGTAGGAGGGCGTGAGTGACGCGAATGGGTAACCGAGCGCTTGCCATGAACTGCCGATCTCCTGGTAGGCGCACAGCTCGATCATGTGGCGGATGCGGTGATCCTGGGTGGCGTGGTACTTGGTCTTGTAGAGCCAGGAATAGGAGGCGATGCGCACGTCGTGGCTGGCGTTTTGCACGGTGTCGAGCGTCGCGTCGGGATGCTCACGCAGGTAGGCGAGGGTCCAGAGCGCGAGCGGGTGGACGCTGGCGATATAGGCGCGATCGTTGAGGTTGAAACGATTGACGCCGTACTTCGCGTAGAGCTTGCCGAGATCCTCGTCGGACAGACCGGCGGCCGGCGTGTTCTTCAGCGCCCCGCGCATGTTCGCGTCGAACCACAGCAGCGGCGCATCAGGCACCACGCTGCGTAGCACGGTGGCGACCTTCGGCGGCGTCTTGCGCACGGTCTTGAGCATCAGCGCAAGCGCATCGTCGGCGGGCTTGCCGGCGTATCTGGTGTAGAAGCGCTTCACGTAGACGCGGCTCTCCTGATCGACGAACTGCCCGATATACTGCGCGCGCAAGGCCGGATCGCCGAGCCACTGCGAAGGCAGGCCCGAGGTTTGGATCATCTCGTAACGCACGATGTCGCGCATTATCCGAACGAACACTAGGTTGACCGAATTGCGGAAAGCCAAGCGCACAGTCAAGGTCTGGCCGTTCTCGCTCTTGTCGAAATTGGTGAAAGTCTGCGCGCCGCCGCCGGTGTAGAAAGTTTCGCCGGCCGAGGCCGAATACTTGCGATCGAGCGCGGCGTCGAGCATGGCTTCGAGCGAGCGGTCGCGCGTGCCGGCCAGGTAATCGAGTGCCCAGCGCGTGAGCGCGTCCTGCGAGTCGGGCTGCACACGCTTGAGTTCTTCGTTCGGCATCTGGGCGTAATCGTGGTGCAGGCGCGAGACGATCTGCAGGTAGGTAACCACGGTGCGCATCTTGGCCGTCGAGCCGAGGTTCAGGCGCGCGCCACGATTGAAGTCGAAGGGCTGGTCGACGCTGTCGATCTGCACCCTCAGCAAGTTTGCGCCGCCCTGGCGTTCGTAGAGCGTGAAGCTGTAGGAGATCTTCGAGGGATCATCGCCGGGGCGCAGCATCTGGAAGCCGATCAGGCCCGCCTCGCGCGCGCCGTCGCGGGTGGTGACGGCCGCCAGCTTGTCGGCCACGGCCTGCTGCACCGCATTGTCAAGCGTGACTGTGGCGTCGAGATCGAGCCGGTCGAGCTGGTAGACGCTCGACAGCCCGAGCGCACCGAGTAGCCGCGAGCGCGTCGAGGTCACCGCCTTACGCGTCACATAGGAGCCTTCGGTTGGTGGCGGGGGCGCGGCGTGCCGCTCGATCTGCGCTGCCAGCGCCGCGTCTCGCAGCGCCGGTGAAATCGCGCCTTCGGTGGCGAGCAGGCGCAGGTAGCTGTCGGTCAGCTTCTGCAGGTCGGCATAGCCGCGGTTGAGGAAAAATGAAGGCGCGCGCTGCGCGATCAGCAGCGACAGCACCTCGCGATAGGCCAGCGCCTGCTCGTCGTGGTTTGTGTCGCTGGGCGGCGCGGAGAGGATCCGGTTCACCTCGCGGAAGTCGCAGCCATACCAGGCGGCCAGGCCGTCGCCGAGTCCGGTCACCTCGCCCACGTGGGCGCGCGCCGCGAGCGGCACCGAGTTCAGGTAGCGCACTACGATCTGGCGGCGTATCGGCATGGTCCGCGGCCCGTCCAGATAGGCGCGCACCGAGGCCGAGGCAATCTGCCGGAGCTTCTCCGGCGGCGTGGCGGTGCGCCCGTCTGGCGAGTGACGGAACTTCTCGATCTGGGTGGCGAGCGTGCTACCGCCCGGCGTCGACTGATGGCGGTTGACGAAACGCAGCACCTGTTCAGACAGCGCGCGGCCGAAGCGGCACCAGTCGATTGCGGGATTGCGGTTCGGCGCATCGGAATCGAGTAGGTAGCGATCCTCGATGAACAGCAGCGAGCGTACCACCAGCGGCGGGATCGCATCGAAATCGGTATAGACGCGATGCGGGAAGGTGGCGTCGTAGATCGGCACGCCGCTCGCGTCACGCAGCGTGAGGCCCGCCTGGTCTTTCTCGTCGTAAGGCAGGAACAGGCCTTCGTCGACTACCGAGAGCATGCGCTCGGAGCCGCGCGCCTGCGCCGCGATGTTGTAGCAGCGCGCGGTGAGACGCTGTTCGAAGGCGGGTAGCTGGGAATAGCCGAGGCGTGTGTCGTAGGGCCCGTTGAGAGGATAGCGGATGCTATCGCTCGGGCCGTCGCCGACCGTGTAGCCGACATCGCTGGCCAGGCTGGAAATATAGCCGGCCTGCCAGCGCGAGGTCGCGAATTCGATCTGGCAAAGCCTGACCACCACGACCAGTGGGATCAGCACGGCCGCGATGAGCAACCATTTCACGCGCTTCCAGACCGGTACGGAGTTGGTGGTACGCAGCGGGAATCGAATGACGGGCCGATTCATGGCATCTCCCCGACGGCGCAAATCGTCAGCCCCTCGCGCCGCATTATAATGCAGTTTAGACCTGAATCAGGCGGCGCGTGCTACGGAAAATGTCGGACTGTGACGCGGATGCAACCCCGCGATTTCGCGCGTGGCTTGACCTCGGCGGTAAGCGATCGATAAACCCGCTTTTATGGATTTGACAGCAGCGAGGTACACCTGGCATTTTCATACGAGCTGGAGATACCATGAATTGGGATGCCCCTGTCAAAGAGCTATTGTCGAAAGTGGTGTACGGCGGGCAGAAGAAATTTTGAAGCTCTCTTGAAATTTGAGTGGGTTAGGCGACATGTGGGTTGATCTTCGAGAAGTCGAGCTTGCCGGTGATCAGAAACAGCACGGTACGCATGGTCGCGAGGTTGGTGTATCCGCGCGCCTTTCGCTTGGCGGCCTGGAAGAGTCCGTTGATAGCTTCCAGGAAGCCGTTGGTCTGACGCCGTCTGGGTCGAGGCGACGATGTCGTCGACATGACTGCGGACTATGCGGGCGACATATCAATGTTGACCGACGTGATCTGCTCGGGCTCTATCCGATGCTCGCGACGAATGCTTCGATCGTCGCAGCATCCTTGCCTTCGGTCACGAACACGACTTTGCGTTCGAGCGCATC
>JAYFSB010000099.1:0-6587 GCA_040946865.1 Burkholderia sp. | reverse complement strand
ACGACACCGTTGTCAAGCGCTACTGGCACTTGAGCTTCTTCCAGCACGACTGCTTTCTCGAAGTGCGCACGCCTCGCCTCAAGCTGCCTGACGGCCGTGTGGCGCTCGTCGAACCCGAGTTGGCCGGCACAAGCTCAGGCTTCACGCTGCTGTTCGAGGCAATGGTGCTGATGCTCACCCAGCAGATGTCGTTCACCGCAGTCACCCGTACCGTCGACGAAACGTCCTACCATATGGACACCACTACCTGACGCTCGTGGCTGATGCGCTCGAACGCAAAGTCGTGTTCGTGACCGAAGGCAAGAATGCTGCGACGATCGAAGCGTTCGTCGCGAGCATGGGGAAGAGCCCGCGCAGATCACGTCAGTCAGCATTGACATGTCGCCCGCGTTCATCAAAGGCGTCGAGACGAACCTGCCGAATGCTCGCATCACCTTCGACAAGTGCCACGTCGTCGCTCATGCGTCGAAAACCGTGGACCCAATGCGGCGAATCGAGCAGCGAATTGATCCGGAACTCAAGGGATTGCGATGGCTGCTGCTGAAGGATCGCGACCGGCTGGCCACCGCGCAATGCGTCGATCTCGATGCCCTGATCGTGAACGTCACCACGACCAAGCGGACCGCCCGCGCGTGGCGCTATCGCAAGCAACTTCGGGAGATTCTCGATCGCAAGCAGATCAACGTCATCAGCGACATGCTCGCGCATGTGGTGCACAAACGTCATGCGTTCGAAGGTCGAGCCGATGAAGGACATCGCCTGCATGATCCGCAGTCATGTCGACGGTATCGTCGACTGGCCCCAGACGCGTCAAACCAACGCCTGTCTGGAAGACATCAATGGACTCTTCCAGGCCGCCAAGCGAAAGGCGCGCGGATACACCAACCTCACGACTATGCGCACCCGTGCTGTTTCTGATCGCCGGCAAGGCTCGACTTCTCAAAGATCAACCCATATGTCGCGTAACCAACTCAAATTTCAAGAAAGTCAGCGAAGTAGACCTTGATGCCAGTGGTCTCGCAGAGCTGCTCATGCCTGGCCATCTCCCGTCCCTGATCATAGGTCATGGAAAGACGGCGCTGGGCGTCGATGCGGTTCAGGATCATGCCAAACGAAGTGACGGCGGCGTCGACAGTAGCGTTCTCCATCTTGCCCAGGGTGACGAACAGCGAGGTGTGCTCGACCAGCGTCGCGACCGAAGACACATTACGCGTGCCCTTGATCAGGTCGCTTTCCCAGTGCCCGGACACGATCCGCTCGTCGAGCTCAGCCGGACGATTGTGAATGCTGCCCCGGCAGTCTTCGCCCCGTGCCCGGGGCCGCCAGCGCTTGCGCGCCTGTCGCAGACAGGCGATCAGTTTCCGCTCGCAACTGGTCGCGCGGCAGGGCGTACAACGCGGTGTAGATGGTTTCGTGACTAGCCAGCAGGGGTCGGTTCATCGGAGTTCATGTTTCTCAGTATGCCCGCGATCTCTTAGGGAGAATGCCGCTCACACGCAGCAACCGCTCGACTGTCGCCCACAGCGACTCCTGCGGGGGTCCAGTTGGGCGGATTGTTGCGAGGCAACTGGCGCTCTGCTGGGCGAGCGGCGCACGATAACCGCCAGCGAGCAACGGACGGTCCAGTCCCTGCTCAAGGCTCGGCTGGATCAGCGTGCGCTCTTCACAACTCAGGTGTTTATAGGTGCCTATCGCAATACAATATCCCTCGATAGGTGTTGCACTTCAGATTTGAGGCCGCCACCACTAACTTCCGCCCGTTCACCCTGGCCACACGGACCTCTTCATACGGAAGCACTGCCGCGGATCCCGCTTGGCTTGTGGCAGACCGGGCGGCGCGGCACAATTGCACATCCTTTACACGTCCAGCCCGTCATGCCGTTCAACTTCCCGATTTTCCTGACTTGGGTGCGAATCGTGCTGATTCCGCTCGTTGTCAGCCTGTTCTATCTGCCGGACATGATGATGAGCGTCGAGCACCGCAATCTCGCGGCTGCGCTGGTGTTCGTGCTGGCCGCGCTGACCGACTGGTTCGACGGCTTCCTGGCGCGCAAGTGGAACCAGACCTCAGCATTCGGCGCCTTCCTCGACCCGGTGGCGGACAAGCTGATGGTGGCGGCCGCGCTGCTGATCCTGGTACAGCTCGCGCGCATCGACGCGGCGATCGCGCTGGTGATCATCGGCCGCGAGATCGCGATCTCAGCGCTGCGCGAATGGATGGCGCAGATCGGCACCTCGAAGAGCGTGGCGGTGAATTCGCTAGGCAAGTTCAAGACCGCCTGCCAGATGGTCGCGATCCCAATGTTGCTGTATTATGGAACGCTGCCGATTGGGGGCGGTATTGTGATGATCGACACCCGCGTGTGGGGACTCTGGCTCATCTACTTTGCGATGGTGCTGACGATCTGGTCGATGCTGTACTACATGAAGCTGGCCTGGCCGCAGATCCGCGAGCGAGGCGGCGCGATGTGAGATTTTGGCTCTCTGTTGAATTTCAAGAGAGCCAGATTTTGCAGGTGTCGAGAAGAAGGGCGCGAAAACGCTTGACACACTGAAACGGCTTCTACATAATTATGTGCTTATAATTCGGCAAAACACAGACATTCGGCAAAACACAGACGCACCACTAAAAGACGCACCACCGAACAAAATAAAATAAAAATAAACGTGCCAAAATGCCAGCAGATAAAGTATAGCGATGTAGTGGGAGTGGCGGAGTGGCAAAAAGCAAGTAAAAAAAGCAAAACGCGGGAGTAGCTCAGTTGGTAGAGCGCAACCTTGCCAAGGTTGAGGTCGCGAGTTCGAGACTCGTCTCCCGCTCCAAAAAACAAGGGGAAGCTAGGCTTTCCTTTTTTGGGTGTGTTGGGCATGCTCAACAGCTCGGGGTGGTAAAAACTTAGTGAAGCGCCAGGGCGTCGTCGCGAGGCGGGATCTAAAAAAACGTGGAACAAAACAACGACCTGACGAACACAAACTAGATACGAAGCCTATCCGGTCGGGCAAGCAAGCAACTGATTGTGAAGTCTATAACCATCAAGGGGATGGTAAATCTGGCAGGTGTGTGGCGAAGGCGGTTAAGCTTTCGCCTCGCGAGACCTGCACGGCGTGCTAGACCCAAGACTGAACGGTTCGTAAAGGATGTTGGGCGCTGTGCAGGAGCCAGCAGAGAGTTTATTAGATAGGGCGGCAACACCTGGGAAAAGCCCAAACGGAACGGGGCGGCGAGGAGTAAGCCCAAAAACTGGACGTGAAAGCGCAACAAAAAACGCATCGCGGCCTTGATAGCGAAGATAAGGGTAAAGCCCTGAGGGTCGCTAATCGAGGGACTCAGACTATGGCGGCGAACCCCGAGCCCGAAAGCCCGTCGGCTTGTGGCCGACTGATGGAAAAAATATGTGAGCAGGAAAATCTGAAGTAGGCGTTGAAACGTGTGAAAGCGAACACGGGTCGTCGGGTGTAGATAGCAAACAGTTCACGAGTTACCGGGGTTTTTGCGTGAGCACTGGCTGTCGATAAGGGTTATGCTGCTGATCGGTACATACAAGTCTCAACCTGTGGGGGAAAGTCGAAATGCCCCAGCCGGATGGACGTGGCGTACGCAAGCTTAGCATCCCGTGCGCGCTTGATCGATTCATTCAGCAGGCGGTATCGCAGCAAATACTGCAAAGTCAGTGGGACTCGATGGGACTCGACGTTAGCAGCACAAGCGCAAAACTACATCCAGGCAAAGTACCGCTGGGTTATAGATTTGGGCCTCGAGAAATTCTTTGATCGCGTAAGTTACGACATCTTGATGAGCCGGGTGGCAAAGCGAGTTGGTGACAGGCGTGTCCTGAAGCTACTCCGCTCTTTCCTGACGGCGGACGTGTGATAGAAAACTGGCTGGTTGTCGCGACAGGCGACAGGGTTGCCGCAAGGCGGTCCGCTATCACCGTTGTTGCCCAATCTTGATGCTTGGCGATTTCGGCTGGGAGCTTGAGCGGCGCGAGCCCCGCTTCCGTGGGGTACGCCGACGACAGCAGTACGTCTATGTACACAGTGGAGGCGCGAGCCAGCGGGTGATGGTGAGCCTCAAAACCTTCATCACCCAGAGAAGGTCAACGAGGCAAAAAGCGCGGCCACACACGCGCAAATTCATTGGATTCACCTTCTCAGATCGAGTACAGGTTAGACGGCACATTGCGCAGAAGGCGCTTACTTGCTTCAAGGATTGAATCCGTGAGTTGACTCAACACACGCGCGTGATCAGCGTCGACCAATTGGTTGATGCGCTGAAACGATATCTGACGGCTGGCGTGGCTACTTCGGTTTCTGTAAAACACCCAGCGTGCTTCGGAAACTGGATAAGTGGATTTGTCGGCATCTTCGTTGCTTCCTCTGGAAGCAACGGAAACGTGGCTGACTCACTTCCAGGAACTGACCGAACGGAGGATCGAGACCTTGCAGCCCAAACGGTGGGTCCGCCGCACGGTGAATAGCGCTGCAGTTGCAGTCCTGCGCTCAACATCGCGCTGTCAAATCGTCACTTCCGATCGCTTGGACTTCCATCGGTTGGCCAGGTCGGGTAACCGATTCAAGCCGCCCCGTGTACAGTACTCGTACGTACGGTGGTGTAGGAGGGGGGCGCCGCTGGCGCCAAACCCTATTCCAATTGGCGGGGTTTCCGATTCACCGGGTTTGCCAAATAAAAATCTGCGGTCGTTGCATCGGTATCGCGACGGTTAACAGCCCGCTTATGGCGCGATAGCAAAGCGGTTATGCAGCGGCCTGCAAAGCCGTATAGGCCGGTTCGACTCCGGCTCGCGCCTCCCCAAGAAAAAAGCCCCGCGAACGCGGGGCTTTTCGGTGGTGTACCGAGCCGTGCGCAACAGCTTGGGAGTGCAAGTCTCCCCTGCCCACTCTGATGGTGGTGAAGGGCTAATGAAACGCAAGGGCGTCGTGGCGAAGCGAGGTCTGAAGGAAACCGTAGAGCAAAGCCACGACCTGACGTACAGAAACTAGATATGAGGCCTACCCGGCCGGACGAGCGAGCCGATGAGAGTTAAAGTCAAATGTGATGTACAGGGCGGCGGCCTGATCAGGCGGTCAGCGGTTGCTGAGCCGGGGGAGGCTCGGTCACCGGGACGCTGTCTTTAAACGCGATTCCACCGAGCTTCTCCGGCATCCAGATCCTGCCGCCACTACTGTTCGGTCGACTTTTGATCAGCGTGAACGTCAGGCCAAGAAACATCGCACGCGACACCCAGTTGCGCGTTCGTTTTGGTCCGATGCCCCACCGTCGCGAACGTCGACTCGATCGGGTTGGTCGTGCGCAGATGTTGCCAGTACTTGGCCGGGAAGTCGTAGAACGCCAGCAGCTCGTCGCGAACTTCGATCAGTTTTTCCGCCACCTTCGGGTATTTTGCCGAGTCGCTATCGACGAAGTCATTGAATGCGACCAGCGCGTTGAGCATGTTACCCATCTTGTGAAACCAGCAGCGCTGATGCTTCTTCTGTGCGAACATTTCCTCCATCACCACCCAGAAGCCCATTGCGCCGTCGCCGCACGCGAGCAACGGGCCAGCCCGGCAGGCCGCGCTTCTTCAGATCCAGCAGCAGTTCGCACCACGACTCCTTCGATTCCCGGTAGCCATCGCCAACCGCCACACGCTCTTTCTCGCCTTTCGGCGTCACGCCGATGATCACCACAGCAGGCACTGTGGCCGTCCGAATCGTCACTGCGCCACGCCGGTGTGAATGCCGTCGGCCCACTGCGCCTTGAGCCGGCCCACCGTGTTTGGTGACATGCCTGCGACCTCGCCACCGAGCATGATGTCCAGCACATCGCTCATGTCACCCGTCGAGATGCCACGCAGGTACAGCCACGGCAGCGCGCGCCGACTTGTGCACGTACGGCGGCACAACCGCCGAATTGAAGTGGATGCTCGAGCACAACGGCAAGCTCCGCCTCAACTGCCGCTGAATCATCTGTCCCGCACCCTGCTGGATTAGCTCGTCAAGCACGCTCTTCGTGTTTCTGCTTTACCGCTGTTCGCTTCTTTCGTAGACTTTTCCATGGTGGCCGGTTCCGGCTCCCGCCGAGTTCGCTGGTTGTGCTTCTGATAGCAACTTCTCAGCTAAACCACCACCGCCTTCTCAAAATTCTGTCTGCCCGCCGTACACCACTTTCGACAATAACTCACGTCGCCCCGGTGACCGATAGCACACCGGCTCAGCAACCGCTGGCCGCTTGATCAGGCCGATGCCCTCTACACCAGATTTGACTTTAAGGCAATGCTGATCAAGTCCACCGTCCCCGCGGGACGGCCGTTATAGGTCGGTGGATATGACCCGAGCAAGGCAAACGAGAATGAAACAGCCAACGCTGGCGGTGGCGGTGGCGGCTGACGAAGATGCAGTCTTCGAGACGAAGCGCAAACGTACGCGGCGCGATGCGTTGCTTGACACGATGGGACGGATCGTGCCGTGGGCGGCATTGTGTGCGCTGATCGAGCCGTACTACCCGAAACACCCGCCGATTGGCCTGGAGCGCAGGCTGCGGATTCATTTCATTCAGCACGGGTTCAATCTGGCCGACCTTGCCTGCG
>JAYFSB010000098.1:0-6613 GCA_040946865.1 Burkholderia sp. | reverse complement strand
CAAGCAGCCAGAGCCCGTCATCAGTGGCCCACAGCATCTTGACGAGATCGCCGCGGCATCCATGGAAGATGAATAGGGGCCACACCCAGCGGATTTTCTTCGAGCGCTGTCTTGTACTTTCGTAGAGCCAGTCCCTGGAATCCGAAACGCCTATCGGTGACGCCTGCCGCAAGCCAGATACGTGTACCGGTAGGCAAAGAGATTATGATCGCAGGCTCTGCAATACGGTTCGCAGCATATCGGGGTCGACAACGCCGTCGACCTTGACCACCGCTCGTCCGACCCGGACTTCAATCGTGCCAACGGGTATGGCCGGTTTCGCGATCTCCGGTTTTTGATTAGTGATGCTGCGATGACCCTCCGGCTTCATATCGCTCACGACCGTCACTGGCAGCAGCGTTGCCTCTGACGCCCTTTGCTCGGCACGATACCGGTGTCGCCAGGTGAACGTCAGATTCACATTCAGACCATGCTCGCGGGCCAGGCCAGTTTAGCGACTGAAACACCTGGCTCGCACGCGGCGATTGCGATGCGACGCCGGAACTTAGGACTATGGTTCGGGCGTCCTTTGCGACTACCCGGCTTCTCTGTGTCTAACAAAGTGGTGTCGATACTTCGAAAATGATGGACACCACTTTGGCGTCGATCTTTGCTGGCGTCTACGACGGCCATACCGAGTCGCTTACAACTGGACGACGTTGCTCAGCGCCCTGGCACGCTTGGCATAGATCGTCGCGCGCGGGAAATCAAGCACCTGGCACACCCATTGCAATCTGGAGGGTTTGCCTATCGTGGAGATCGCGCGACTCATGACTCATGTCGATGACCCCCATACAATCAAAGGGCGGCGTTCCTGCCGCTCGCGCTCCATGTGCAGATTTCGACCTCCATGGTCAGTTCCCCACGCGATGCACGGCGTCCTTGACGCTTGACTTCCAGCGGATCACAGTCTGGCGCGTGACTTCAGTTCGACTTCAATACCGGCAAGGGCAAGCTCACGCCACTGCTCGAACTCAGCGATTGTTACGCCGACCTCGCGAGAAACGGCATCAACAAATTCTTTTTTGATTAGAGTCTGTTTACATTTAAACAATGTGTTTATATCCTGTCTTTTGCGCAACGAGACAGGATGGTAGGAACGTTACTGAGCGACGAAGTATGGAACAAAGTCCAAGCTATCCTGACGGGCAAGGAAGGCGACCGTGGCCGAACGGCATCCAACCATCGCTGGTTCCTCGAAGCGGTAAGGTGGATTGCCCGAACCGGCAGTCCATGGCGCGATCTTCCCGCGGAATTCGGCCGATGGCATACGGTATATATCCGTTTCTCGCGCTGGCGAAGTAAGGGTGTCTGGCCGCGGGTGGCGAATGCTTTGGCAGGCGAGACGGAAATCAAGCACATCCTTATCGATTCAGCATTCGGCCGTGGCCTCAAAAAAGCGGGCCGCAAGCGCTCGGACCTTCCCGAGGCGGACTGAGCCAAACTGCATTTGGCGGTGGATTCGAAGGGTCGCCCGTTGCGACTGATCGTCACTGAAGGACAGGTCGCCGACATCTTGTGCGCAGCGCAACTGGTCGAGCATCTGCGCACCGGAGCGGTTATCGCAGACAAAAGGGCTACGATGCTGACCACTTCGTGCAACGAAGTCGGGCCACCCGTGCAAAGGTCGTGATTCCCCCGCGTTCGAATCGCCAGATAAAACGCCGCTACAACCGTGTGCTCTACCGTACACGCAACCTGGTCGAACGGTTCTTCAATTGTATTAAGCATTTTCGCCGCGTTTCCACTCGATATGACAAGCTTGCCGAGAGCTATCTCGTGTTTGCATCGCTTGCCTGCGCGTTTGGGCCAGTCGTAAATGTGAACACCGCCTAGCAAGCGAGAGGATGAAATGAAAGGATTTTCGCTACGGATCGGACCCGGGATCGTTCCTATATCCTGCCGGGCAACGACGGCTGGGAAGCCACTTTCGGCAACGACTCGCTCGGTGAATTCCAGAGCTCCGAGCATGGGGTCGATTACCTGGCGCGTGGTGTGAATTGCCCGACGCTCGATATCCCGGAGCAGCTCAACGACTGGGAAATCGTACACATGTAAACGGCACCGGGCGTGCTCCAGCTCACTTGACCAGCGCGTCGACCACGCCGTTGAGCGTCGCGCTTGGGCGCATCGCCTTGCTGGTCAGCTCGGCGTTCGGGCGGTAGTAGCCGCCGATGTCGACTGGCTTGCCTTGCGCCGCGCCGAGTTCCTCGACGATGCGCGCCTCGTTTTCTGTCAGAGTCTTGGCGACGCCGGCGAATTGCGCCGCCAGTTCCGTGTCATCGGCCTGCGCGGCCAGCGCCTGGGCCCAAAACAGGCACAGGTAGAAGTGGCTACCGCGGTTGTCGATGCCGCCAACCTTGCGGGCCGGCGAACGATTCTCGGCGAGTAACTTGCCAGTGGCCTGGTCGAGCGTCTTGGCCAGCACCAGCGCCTTCGGGTTGTGGTACTGGTTGCCCAGGTGCTCGAGCGAGGCAGTCAGCGCGAGGAACTCGCCGAGCGAATCCCAGCGCAGGAAGCCTTCCTCGTTGAACTGCTGGACGTGCTTCGGTGCCGAACCGCCCGCGCCCGTCTCGAACATCATGCCGCCGTCACCGGCCATCAGCGGCACGATCGACAGCATCTTGGCGCTGGTGCCCAGTTCCATTATCGGGAACAGGTCGGTCAGGTAGTCGCGCAGCACGTTGCCGGTCACCGAGATGGTGTCCTTGCCGGCACGGATGCGCTCCAGCGAAAAACGCGTCGCCTCGACCGGCGGCAGCACGCGGATATCGAGACCGTTGGTGTCGTGATCCTTCAGGTACTGCTCGACCTTCTTGATGATCTGCACGTCGTGGGCGCGGTTCGCATCGAGCCAGAACACGGCCGGCGTGTTCGAGGCGCGCGCGCGGTTCACGGCCAGCTTGACCCAGTCCTGCACCGGAGCATCCTTGGTCTGGCACATGCGAAAGATGTCGCCCGTCTGCACCGTGTGCTCGAGCAGCACGTTGCCAGCTTCGTCGGTGACGCGCACCACGCCATCAGCCAAGATCTGGAAGGTCGTATCGTGCGAACCGTATTCCTCGGCCGCCTGCGCCATCAGGCCGACGTTAGGCACGCTGCCCATCGTCACCGGGTCGAACGCGCCATGCTGCTTGCAGTCGTCGATCACGGCCTGGTACACGCCCGCGTAGCAGCGGTCCGGAATCACGGCCTTGGCATCGTGCAGCTTGCCGTCGTCACCCCACATGCCGCCCGAGTCGCGGATCATAGCGGGCATCGAGGCATCGACGATCACGTCACTCGGCACGTGCAGGTTGGTGATGCCCTTGTCCGAGTTGACCATCGCCAGGTGCGGGCGCTTCTCGTACTGGGCCTTGATGTCGGCTTCGATCGCTTCGCACGTCTCTGCCGGCAGGTCCTTCAGGCGCGCGTACAGGTCGCCGATGCCGTTGTTCGGGTTGAAGCCGATCTTGGCGAGCGTGTTGACATGCTTGGCCAGCACGTCTTCATAGAACACCGAGACCACTTGTCCGAACAGGATCGGATCGGACACCTTCATCATTGTGGCCTTCAAGTGCACCGAGAACAGCACGTCCTTGGCCTTCGCGTCGGCGACCTGCGCTTCCAGGAAGCTGCGCAGCGCGACTCGGCTTATCAGTGAGGCGTCGATAATCTCGCCGGCCTTCACGGCGATCTTTTCCTTCAGCACCTTCTTCGTGCCGTCGGTCGTGGTCAGCTCGATCTTGACGTTGCCGGCCGTGCCGATCAGCGCCGATTTTTCGCTGCCGTAGAAATCGCCCTCGCTCATGCTCGAGACGTGCGACTTCGAATCGGCGGTCCAGGCACCCATCGTGTGCGGGTGCTTGCGGACGTAGCTCTTGACAGACAGCGGCGCGCGGCGGTCCGAGTTGCCCTCGCGCATCACCGGGTTCACGGCGCTGCCCTTGATCTTGTCGTAGCGCGCCTTTACGTCCTTCTCGGCGTCGTTGTCCGCTTCGTCGGGGTAGTTCGGCAGCTTGTAGCCCTGCGCCTGCAGCTCGGCGATGGCGGCCTTGAGTTGCGGCACCGAGGCGCTGATGTTCGGCAGCTTGATGATGTTCACTTTCGGGCGCAGCGTGAGCTGGCCGAGTTCGGCCAGGTCGTCGCTGATTTTTTGCTTGGACGTCAGCGTCTCAGGGAAGGCGGCGATGATGCGGCCGGCCAGCGAGATGTCACGCGTTTCGACGTCGACGCCCGACGAATGCGTGAAGGCCTTGACGATCGGCAGCAGCGAATAGGTCGCGAGCGCCGGAGCTTCGTCGGTGAGAGTGTAGATGATCTTGAACGCAGACATGCTTGATGCTTGGAACCGAGAATTGACATAAGATCGCTGACAGTGAACCAATCCGGCCGGGATCTATCCATCCATGGATGCAAGGCCGACGAACCGCTTTTTTGCTTCTGCGACATCGGCCGCGTGCCTTGGATGGCCGGATCGTTCTTGGCGATATTACTGGGCTTGCTTACAGGTTTTCGATCAGCACGTTGCCGAAGCCCGAGCAGGACACCTGCGTCGCGCCCTCCATTAGCCGCGCGAAATCGTAAGTGACACGCTTCTGCTGAATCGACTTCTCCATCGAGGAGATGATCAGGTCGGCCGCCTCGGCCCAACCGAGGTGGCGCAGCATCATTTCGGCAGACAGGATTTCCGAGCCCGGGTTCATATAATCCTTGCCCGCGTACTTCGGCACCGTGCCGTGAGTGGCCTCGAACATCGCCACCGAATCCGACAGGTTCGCGCCCGGCGCGATGCCGAATCCACCGACTTGCGCGGCCAGCGCATCGGAAATATAGTCGCCATTCAAGTTCAGCGTGGCGATCACATCGTATTCGGCCGGGCGCAGCAGAATCTGCTGCAGAAAAGCGTCGGCGATCGAATCCTTGATGGTGATCTTGGCACCCGTCCTGGGATTCTTTACGCGCACCCAGGGGCCGCCATCGATCAGCTCGCCGCCGAATTCCTTCAGGGCCATAGCGTAACCGTAGTCGCGGAACGCGCCTTCAGTATACTTCATGATGTTGCCCTTGTGCAACAGGGTCACCGACTTGCGGTTGTGGTCGATCGCGTACTGGATCGCCTTGCGTACCAGGCGCTCGGTACCCTCGCGCGAGACCGGCTTGATGCCTAGCCCGGAGCTGTCGGGGAAGCGAATCTTGACACCCATCTCCTCGCGCAAGAAGCGAATCACCTTCTTGGCCTGCTCCGAGTCAGCCGGCCATTCAATGCCGACGCAGATGTCTTCCGAGTTCTCGCGGAAGATCACCATGTCGGTCTTATCCGGGGTACGCACCGGCGAGGGCACGCCCTTGAAGTAGCGTACCGGGCGCAAGCAGACGTAGAGATCGAGTTCCTGGCGCAGCGTGACGTTCGGCGAACAGATGCCGCCGCCGACCGACGTGGTGAGAGGGCCCTTGATCGAGACCAGGTAGTCGCGCACCACCTGGACCGTCTCCTCGGGCAGCCAGACGTCGGGACCATAGACGCGCATAGCCTTCTCGCCAGCGTAGATCTCCATCCAGTGGATCTTACGCTGGCCGCCGTAGACCTTTTCCACCGCGGCGTTGACCACCTTCAGCATCACCGGCGTGACGTCGACACCGCAGCCGTCGCCCTCGATGTAGGGGATGATCGGCTGATCCGAAACGTTGAGCGTCAAATCCGGATTGACGGTGATCTTGTCACCCCCGTCCGGAACCACGATGTGCTGATACGGCATGGTCGACTCCAGTGAATGGCTGGGCTAATTGGAAAACAAAACGTGTAGTTGCCTGGCTAATGTACAGAAAACCTTACCCACTATGCTGTCGCCCCGACAGAGCAAGGCGGCGCGAGGCAACACGCACGGCTGCCGACGACCAGCATGTCTTATATAAGACAAAAGACTTGGCGTTCCCTATTATGCATTAAAATTCCGCCATTTGCCATACGACGCCCCCTGATGCCACTGATCGCTCTCAACAAGCCGTTCAGCACCATCTGTCAGTTCTCTGCGCACGAAACCCGACCCTAGCTGGGCAACTGGGTGCACACGCGCGGCGTCGCCCGCGGCGATTACGTGACGCGTCCCTGCCGTGCCGACTATGTCGAACCGCACGACACGCTGTGACCGCGCAATCCGTCAGTGCGTTTTCGCGCCGCGATTCGCACCACCTGGATCGAGCTATCGATCACCGAGGGCAAGAACCGCCAGGTACGCCGCATGGCGGCCGCGGTCGGCTACCCGACCTTGCGCCTGGTGCGCGTCGGCATCGGCGCTCTCGACCTTGTTCGCGCTGGGCCTTACACCGGGTGACACGCTCGCGTTGCCGCTGTATGGCAGGATGTTGCGTCCTACGCATGAAATTTGCATGACGCGCGTCAACCGATCTTCTCGACCGCCCGTTATCAGACGCAGATGCCGACCGAAGCTATCCGGCCTTGGCACCAAGGCTCGGTAAGCCTGGTCCTTCGAGACCTAAGCCGCCCGCAGCGTCAGGAAAATTTCCTGTCGCGTCTGTCAACCGAAAGGTGGATGACCTCGTTAGACGAATTGACTCCTATACCGGGTCATTT
>JAYFSB010000097.1:0-6617 GCA_040946865.1 Burkholderia sp. | reverse complement strand
GCACGGCGACCGGCGTATCGTCAGTGTGCAATTTGCCGGGACGCAACGTGTAGCGCTGGATCGCTTCGATCAGCGGTCTGCAAAGCTCGACGATCTGGCCGACCCAGCCAGCGGCCCATGCTGGCACAATCAAGCGTCACACCGTCGCGCGCAGCGACCTCCGCTTGCCGATATAGCGGTTGATGATCCGCGAATTTCGACATGACGATATCGGCGAACGCGCTGGGATTGGCAATGCTGCGCTCGATCGGCAGGCATGGCATCGGTGACCGTTCGATGTGGCCGCAGCTCGGGCAGAGCATCTTGTGCCGGATCGTGCGGATCACCTTGAGCGCTGCCGTGACACGGGCAAGTTACTTGGACACGTCCTCACCGAGCATCTGCATCTCAGTGCCGCACTTCGGGCAGGCCGGATCGGGTTCGAGCACGATCTCTTCGCGCAGCAGATGGCGGCTGCAGTGGCATCCGCGAGACGGGTTCCTTGCTGCTCGCGGCCTTGTTCTTGCCCCGTCTTCGCATGCTGCACATCGACAGCGCCGCGCCCGGCCGTCAGCTCCTCGAGCCGGGTTTCGAGGTTCTCGATCTGGCGATCGAGTTGCTCGAACTTGCGACCGAAGTGCATGCGTTTGAGCTTGTCGATTAGCGCCTTTAGCGCGTTCGATCTCCTGATCACGCGCAGCAAGCTCCTGCACCATTTTCTCGAACGAGGCTTGTCGTTCTTCGATCAATGCCTGCTGCTCGAGCACCAGGGCATGGAGCTCGGCAACGGTACCAGGAAGTGGTGCATGATCGGACATGCGTCGCAGTTTATAAATCTTTCGCGCGGGTTACAACATCGCCAGCGCGACGGTGCGTCGAGGCTGGCGCCAATCGATGCCCTCGAGCAACATCGACAACTGAGCGCTCGTCAGATGGATCTTGCGACCGTCGGCCTGCGGCCAGATAAACCGACCTCGCTCCCATCGCTTTGCAAGCAGCCAGAGCCCGTCATCAGTGGCCCCACAGCATCTTGACGAGATCGTCGCGGTACCCACGGAAGATGAATAGGCGGCTACCCAGCGGATTTTCTTCGAGCGCTGTCTGTACTTTCGCAGCCAGTCACTGTAATCCGAAACGCCTATCGATGACGCCCGCCACAAGCCAGATACGTGTACCGGTAGGCAAAGAGATCATGATCGCAGGCTCCCCAATACAGTTCGCAGCATATCGGGGTCGACAACGCCATCGACCTTGACCACCGCTCGTCTGATCCGGACTTCAATCGTGCCAACGGTTTCGCGATCTCCGGTTTGATTGGTGGCGCTGCGATGACCTCCGGCCTCATATCGCTCACGACCGTCACTGGCAGCAGCGGTGCCTCTGACGCCCTTTGCTCGGCACGATACCGGTGTCGCCAGGTGAACGCCAGATTCGCATTCAGACCATGCTCGCGGGCCAGTTTGGCGACTGAAACACCTGGCTCGCACGCGGCGATTGCTATGCGACGCCGGAACTCAGGACTATAGTTCGGCCATCCTTTGCGGCTACCCGGCTTCTCTGTGCCTAACAAAGTGGTGTCCATTACTTCGAAAATGATGGATACCACTTTGGCGTCGATCTTTGCTGGCGTCTACGACGGCCATGTCGAGTCGCTTACTAAGCGTGCGCGTGGCGCGGTACCGCTCGGTGCCGAACTCACTTTTACTTCGGCGAACGCTGAGACAGTATCCCGCGCCATTCCAGTTGGCTTGCGTGCCTTCTTCTGCGCCGCGTCGGTCGCCGCCCACATCCGCCGCCTCGCTGTGCACCGAGAGTCCATGCTCCCGCGCATACGACGACAACGTCTTGCCTTCCCGTTGTGCCGCTTCGATGCGCCAAACCCAGTCCATCGTGTCTCCAGCAAGCTGAAAACGCTACCTGTACCTCGTTTTCTTCAAATCCATAAGCGCGGGTTCACGGGATGCTTACGCTCAAGGCGTAGTGAGCCGACGAGCACGCGCAGTGGAACCGACGGGATCTGTTCTCGGCGCGCTGGGTGTACTGGTGGGTCGACGGCATTTACACCGGCGTGCGCAGTGATGATTCGGACGGCCAGTGCCTGCTGGTGATCATCGGTGTGGCGCCGGAAGGCGAGAAAGAGCGTGTGGCGATTGGCGACGGCTATCGGGAATCGAAGGAGTCGTGGTGCGAGCTGCTGCTAGATCTGAAGAAGCGCGGCCTGCCGGTTGGCCAGTTGCTCGCGGGCGAGCGATGGCGCAATAGGCTTCTGGTCGATGGGGTTCAAGGTTGAAGTGCAACAGAAGCCGGTTGCGCCCGAATGGCATCCCCCCAAGGCAACGATTTTATGATGATGCTGATGAACATCGAACGATTCGGGCATGAACAGTTCGGCCGGACACTTCCAGCCAAAGCTCTTGCGCGGGCGGGTGTTCATATGCCAGGCGATGTCGTCGAGCTCGGCCTGGGAGAACACGGCCAGATCCGTACCCTTGGGCATGTCCTGGCGCAGCAGCCCGTTGGTGTTCTCGTTGCGCCCGCGCTGCCAAGGGCTATGCGGATCAGCGAAGTAGACTTTGATACCGGTGGTCTCGCAGAGCTGCTCATGCCTGGCCATCTCCCATCCCTGATCATAGGTCATGGAAAGACGGCGCTGGGCATCGATGCGGTTCAGAATCATGCCGAACGAAGTAACGGCGGCGTCGGCAGTGGTATTCTCCATCTTGCCCAGGGTGACGAACAGCGAGGTGCGCTCGACCAGCGTCGCGACCGAAGACTCATTACGCGCGCCCTTGATCAGGTCGCCTGCCCCAGTGCTCAGGCACGATCCGCTCGTCGATTTCAGCCGGACGATTGTGGATGCTGACCCGGCGGTCTTCGCCCTGCGACAGGGGCCGCCAGCTCTTGCGGGCCTGTCGTAGACAGGGCGGATCAAAGTTTTAGTTCTTCCGCTCGCAACTGGCCGCGCAGCAGGGCGTACAACGCGGTGTAGATCGTTTCGTGACTGGCCAGCAGGGTCGACTCATCGGGGTTCATGTTTCTCAGTATGCCCACGATCTGTTTGGGAAAGTGCCGTTCACGCAGCAACCGTTCGATCGTCGCCCACAGCGGCCCCTGTGGGTCCAGTTGGTCGGATTGTTGCGCCGAGTCTGCCAGGCAATTGCCCGCAGCTTGCATCGCTGCTCAAGGCTCGGCTCGATCAGCGTACGCTCTTCACAACTCAGATGTTTGTAGGTTTACATCGCAACACAATACCTCTCGGTAGGTGTTGCACTTCAGATTTGAGGCCGCCCTCGCTAATAGCCCGATTTCATAAGGTTTTTCGATTACCCACAGCGAATGTGGATAACTTTGTGGACAAATTCCCGAATCGCGCCCGAGAGCGGCTTTAAGCCGCTTTCAAATCGGCTTCATTGATATTCGCTGAGAAAAAAATACTTAACGATTCAGTATGTTACGAACGTTATCGCGAGTACGCAACGATGCGTCGCCTCACGAGGCGATCAATAGCGGTAAATGTGTATAAGTCAAGTCTTGACAGTGAGGCATTTCGGTTCAGAGTGGCACGATAGCGCGCCATAACGGATCGCCTCTGCCGATCTGTGCGGCGTCGGGCTGGGCATCGCCGGCAAGATCGGTGATCGTGCACGCAACTTTCAGCACTCTGTAATAGGCCAGAGCCGACCAATGGAAGCGCTCGCCGGTTTCGCGCAGCAGGCGCTCGCCCTCGGCACCGAGGCGGCAGAAGCGGTCGGTCTCGTGGCTGCCACGCGTCGCGCGACCAGTCGCGCTGGGCCAGGGCGATCTGCAGGTCGATGCGGTCGACCAGCGCCCCGACAGCTTGCACAGGTAGCGGGTGGCCACCTCGGGCGTAAGTGACTCGGCAGATCAGCACGCTCGAGGGCGTCAGCGCGAAATGCTCGGTGGCAATGTCGTCGAGCGTGGGGATCGGTTCGCCGTTGATGGCGGCGGGTGCCGTGCCGGACGGATCAGGCGAGGGTCATGTTGTGGATGAACTTGCGCAGGAAGCGTTCGCAGCCGTCGAGCTGGGCCAGCTCGACGTATTCGTTCGGCTTGTGTGCCTGCTCGATGTTGCCGGGACCGCAGACCACGCTCGGGATGCCGGCATTGGCGAATAGGCCCGCCTCGGTGCTGTAGGCGACCTTGCGCTGCGACTGGTCGGCGGTCAGCGCGCGCACCAGCTGCGTGATCGCGGCCTGTTCGTCTGCGTCGAACCCCGGTGCCGAGGCGATCCTCAAGATCTCGATGGCCGCGTCCGGATGCTCGCGGCGCATCTTCGGCAGCAGCGTATCGCGCGCATAAGTGTCGATCCTCGCGAAGATCGCATCGGTATCGAGCGTTGGCAGGTTGCGGAACTCGAGGGAGAAGCAGCATTCGGCCGGCACCGTGTTGATCGCATTGCCGCCCTGGATCTGGCTGGTCTGCGCGGTGGTGAACGGCACGTCGTAGAGCTCGTCGAACGGACCTTTGGCGCGGAATTCGTCGGCGATGTCGCGGATATGGCAAATCAGCCGCGCCGCATATTCGATCGCGTTGAGCCCCTGGGGCGTCAGCGAGGAATGGGCGGCGTGCCCGCGCACGCAACAGCGGTAGGTATTGATGCCCTTGTGGGCGATGATTGGGCGCATGCTGGTCGGCTCGCCGACGATGCAGCCGCTCGGGTTGAGGCCGCGCTGCTTGAGATCGGCGATCAAGAGCGGGGCACCCGCGCAGCCGATTTCCTCGTCGTAGGACAGCGCGAAATGGATCGGCTTGGCCAGCCTGGCGGCCTGTATCTCGGGCACCAACGCGAGCACCGCGCCGATGAAGCCTTTCATGTCGCAGGTGCCGCGCCCGTACAGCCGGCCGTCGCGGATGGCCGGCTTGAATGGATCGCTGTCCCAGTCCTGGCCGTCGACCGGCACCACGTCGGTATGTCCGGACAGCACCACGCCGCCGTCGGTGGTACCGTCGTGGGCGGGGATCGTGGCGAACAGGTTGGCCCAGCCCTCGCGCTTGTCGTGTGTCAGCGTCGAGACTATGCCCCGCTCGGCCAGCGCATCGCGCACGGTTTCGATCAGGCCGAGGTTCGGTACGCGGCTGGTGGTGTCCATCGCGCCCAGGTCGCGGACCCAGTCGAGGCTGATGGGGCTATCGGAGGCGGAAGTAGCGGTGTGGGCGGGCGGCGCAGCGGCGTCTACGGAACGCATGGTGAAACTCCGGATGGCAATACGAAAATCGGCGGTTTCAAGGTTGAAGTGCAACAGAAGCCCGTTGCGCCCGAAGGGCATCCCCCAAGGAAACGATGTCATGATGATGCTGACGAACATCGAACGATTCGGGCATGAACAGTTGGCCGGACACGTCCAGCCCAAGCTCTTGTGCGGACGGGTGTTCATCTGCCAGGCGATGTCGTCAAGCTTGGCCTGGGAGACACGGCCAGATCCGTAACCTTGGGCATGTACTGGCGCAGCAGCCCGTTGGTGTTCTCGTTGTGCCCGCGCTGCCAAGGGCTATGAGGATCAGCGAAGTATAGACCTTGATGCCGGTGGTCTCGCAGAGCTGCTCATGCCTAGCCATCTCCCGTCCCCTGATCATAGGTCATGGAAAGACGGCGTTGGACGTCGATGCGGTTCAGGATCATGCCGCACGAAGTAACGGCGGCGGCAGTGGCGTTCTCCACAGTGGCGTTCTCCATTTTGCCCAGGGTGACGAACAGCGAGGTGCGCTCGACCAGCGTCGCGACCGAAGACGCATGACGCGCGCCCTTGATCAGGCGCTTTCCCAGTGCCCGGGCACAATCCACTCGTCGATCTCAGTCGGACGATCGTGGATGCTGACCCTATTCGGGATGCTGCCCCGGCGGTCTTCGCTCCGCGCCCGCGCCGCCGGCGCTTGCGGGCCTGTCGCAGACAGGCGATCAGTTCCGCTCACAACTGGTCGCGCGGCAGGACGTACAACGCAGTGTAGATCGTTTCGTGACTTGTCAGCAGAGTCGGCTCATCGAGGTTCATGTTTCTCAGTATGCCCGCGATCTGTTCGGGAGAGTGCCGCTCATGCGGCAACCGCTCGACCGTCGCCCACAGCGGCCCCTGCGGGTCCAGTCGGGCGGATTGTTGCGCCGGCGGGCGGGGGCCTGCCAGGCAACTGGCGCGCTGCTGGGCGAGCGGCGCATGATAGCCGCCAGCGCGCAACGGACGGCCTGGTTCCTTCTTTGCGGCTGATCAAACTCGGCACATGATGCAAGCTGCGGGCAATTGCCCGCAGCTTGCATCCCTGCTCAAGGCTCAGCTGGATCATCGTGCGCTCTTCACAACTCAGGTGTTTGTAGGTTTCCATCGCAACACAATGCCTTTCGGTAGGTGTTACACTTCAGATTTGAGCCTCTGTTGAATTTCGAGTGGTGGTAAATTACCTAATTTGCACGTGAGCAACGGTAATTATGGGTAATTATGCCTAGGCAGTGTTCACATTTACGACTAGCCCAAACGCGCAGGCAAGCGATGCAAACACGAGATAACTCTCGGCAAGCTTGTCATATCCAGTGGAGACGTGGCGAAAATACTTAAGGCAATGCTGATCAAGTGTCTGCATTCGCGATGTCGTCAAGCCTGCGTAGCGAATCGATCATGAACGAAGTT
>JAYFSB010000096.1:0-6622 GCA_040946865.1 Burkholderia sp. | reverse complement strand
CCGCGTCTCCACTCGATATGACAAGCTTGCCGAGAGCTATCTCCTGTTTGCATCGCTTGCCTGCGCGTTTGGGCCAGACGTAAATGTGAACACTGCCTAGCTTGTCCCCTGACTCGTCCACCGACTTGTCCACGGCAGCGCGCCCGCGCCAACGGCCACGTCGCGAGGTTTGCCGCCTGCATCGGCGCCGTGCCCGCCTGTCGCCAAACGACGTGAATTTGCGCAAATTGACAAGCCATTTGGCCTCGCGTACATTCGCCGACACGCGTCGGGAGAGCGTGCGACGGCCTAGATTCAGGGTCGCCGCACCGCCGAAGGGGCACACCCACAAACTCTCAGGCAAAAGGACCGACCGCGTCGAAATACACGCGCGCAGCCCAGGCTGCGCGTCAGGTTTTCGTACTCTGGAGAGCGGCAGTAGCCACGTGCGCGAGCATCGGCAGGCTGCCCACCGAAGGGGCGCGCACCGGCCGACTGACTGCGGTGCAATCTCTCAGGTATCGAGGACAGAGGGGCTGGCAAGGAACCACGGGCGCATCGCGTGCCAGCGGCTCACCCACTTGCTGAATCGTTTTCGTGTCCGGGCACCCGCCCGCACGGGACCTCGAGGCCCTGATGACCGTACTCAAACGCACCCCGCTCCACACCGCGCATGCCGCGCTTAACGCCCGCATGGTCGATTTCAACGGCTGGGCCATGCCCGTCAACTACGGCTCCCAGCTGGAAGAGCATCGCGCCGTGCGCACCGATGCCGGGATGTTCGACGTGTCTCACATGTGCGTGATCGATTTCCACGGCGAGCGCGCCCGTGCCTTCTTCGAACACGCGATCGCCAACAACGTCGGCAAGCTGCAGACGCCGGGCAAGGCGCTCTACTCCTGCCTGCTGAACCCCGAAGGCGGCGTGATCGACGACCTGATCGTCTACTACTTCACCGAAACCTTCTTCCGCACCGTGGTCAACGCAGGCACCGCCGAGAAGGACATCGCCTGGTTCCAGCGCCTCAACCAGGAAGGCGGCTCCGGCCTCGAGATCACGCCGCGCCGCGAGCTGGCGACCGTCGCCGTGCAGGGCCCGAACGCCCGCGCCAAGGCCTGGGACACGGTGCCCGCAGCGCGCGCCGCCACCATCGAACTGAAATCCTTCAATGCCACCCAGGTGGCCGGCACGCCGTTCGGCGAACTGACCGTTGCGCGCACCGGCTACACTGGCGAGGACGGCCTCGAGATCATCGTGCCGGCCACACACGTAGAAGCGCTGTGGAACGCGCTGATCGCCCACGGCGTGCGTCCAGCCGGACTTGGCGCGCGCGACACGCTGCGCCTGGAGGCTGGCATGAACCTCTACGGCCAGGACATGAATGAAAAGGTCTCGCCGCTCGACGCGGGCCTGGCCTGGACCGTCGACCTGCCCGCGCCACGCGAGTTCGTCGGCCGCGCCGCGCTCGAGGCCCACGGCGAGCGCGCCGGCTTTGTTGGCCTGATCCTCGAGAAGAAAAATGGTAAGGCGGGTGGCGTGCTGCGCGCCCATCAGCAGGTCCTCACCGTACACGGCGAGGGCGAGATCACCAGCGGCACCTTCTCGCCCACCATGCAGGAATCGATCGCGTTCGCGCGCGTGCCGGCCGGCGTTACCGTCGGCGACACCGTACAAGTGCGAATCCGCGACAAAAACCTTCCCGCACGCGTGGTAAAACTCCCGTTCGTGCGCAACGGCAAGGTATTGGCTGCCTGAGCGCACGAACCTCCAACACGCACAACACAATCAGGAGCATCCGATGAGCAACGTCCCGGCAGATCTGAAATACACCGACGAACACGAGTGGATCCGCACCGAAGCCGACGGCACGCTGACGGTCGGCATCACCGATCACGCCCAGAACACGCTTGGCGACATCGTCTTCCTCGAACTGCCGCAAACCGGCAAGCAGGTGAAGGCGGGCGACCCGATCGGCGTGATCGAATCGGTCAAGGCCGCATCCGACATCTACGCGCCGGTTTCCGGTGAAATCATCGCCTCCAACAACCAGGACGCGATCGACGAGCCCGAGTCGGTCAACGAAGACGCCTACAACGCCTGGCTGTTCAAGATCAAGCTCGCCCCCGGTGCCAACACCAACGATCTGCTCGACGCCGCCGCGTACAGCAAGCTGATCGACGGCTAAGCCCTTTTCGATCCAGAGTGCGCGCCGCAACCTGCAGGAATGCCATGAAGCTCGACCATCCGAATTACCTGATGAACCGCACGCCCCTCTCGCTCGCCGCGCTCGAAACGCACGACGCGTTCGCCGAACGTCATATCGGCCCTGACGCCGCCAGCCAGCAGGCCATGCTCGACACGCTCGGCTTCGCCTCGCGTGCGGCGCTGATCGATGCGGTGATCCCCGCCGCGATCCGTCGCGACGAGACACTGCCGCTGGGCCCGTTCACGCAGCCCAGGAGCGAGGCCGAAGCGCTCGCCGCGCTGCGCGAGCTGGCGAACCAGAATCAGGCGTTCCGGTCCTTCATCGGCCAGGGTTACTACAACGCGTATACGCCGGCCGTGATCCTGCGTAACGTGCTCGAGAACCCGGCCTGGTACACGGCCTACACACCCTACCAGCCGGAAATTTCGCAGGGTCGCCTGGAGGCGCTGCTGAACTTTCAGCAGATGGTCACCGACCTGACCGGCCTGGCGATCGCCAATGCCTCGCTGCTTGACGAAGCCACCGCCGCCGCCGAGGCAATGACCCTGCTGAAGCGCAACGGCAAGCCCAAGTCGAACCGCTTCTTCGTTGCCGACGACGTGCTGCCGCAAACGCTGGAAGTGATCCGTACCCGCGCCGAGCCGATCGGCATCGAAGTAGTGAAGGGCCCGGCGACGCAGGCCGACGATGCCGACGCGTTCGGCGTGCTGCTGCAGTACCCGGGCGTGAACGGCGACGTGCGCGACTACCGCGCGCTGACCGAGGCCGTGCACGCGGCCGGCGGCCACGTGGTGGTGGCTGCCGACCTGCTGGCCCTGACCGTACTCGCGCCGCCTGGCGCATGGGGCGCGGACGTGGCGGTTGGCAATACCCAGCGCTTCGGCGTGCCGGTCGGCTTCGGTGGACCACACGCGGCCTACCTGGCCGTGTGCGACGAATTCAAGCGCCAGATACCTGGCCGCCTGGTGGGCGTGACGGTCGACGCGCAAGGCAAGCCAGCCATGCGCCTTGCGCTGCAGACGCGCGAACAGCACATCCGCCGCGAAAAGGCTACCTCGAACGTCTGTACCGCGCAGGCGCTGCTGGCGATCATGGCCAGCTCCTACGCGGTCTATCATGGCCCGCGCGGCCTGAAGACCATCGCGCTGCGCGTGAACCGGATCGCCGGCCTGCTGGCGGCGTGCGTCGCCCAGCTCGGCTACACGCTGGTCAACGACAGCTTCTTCGACACGCTGACGGTCGAGGCCGGCCAGCACGCCGCCGCGCTGCACGCCGCTGCGCGCGCCAAGCGCATCAACCTGCGCCATGCCGGTGCCACCCAGGTGGGCATCTCGATCGACGAGACCACCACGCGCGCTGACCTGGCCGACCTGCTGACCGTGTTCGCCTCGGTGGCGGGCACCGCCCCCCCGCCGTCGGTGGACGCACTGGAAGCGGCCCTGCCGGGCGCACCGGCGCTGCCAGCCCAGCTCGAACGCCAGAGCGCCTACCTGACCCACCCGGTGTTCAACCGCCACCATTCCGAAACCGAGATGCTGCGCTACCTGCGCAGCCTGTTGGACAAGGATCTCGCGCTGGACCGCTCGATGATCCCGCTCGGCTCCTGCACCATGAAGCTGAACGCGACCTCTGAAATGCTGCCAGTCACCTGGCCCGAATTTAGCCAAATTCACCCGTTCGCGCCGGAAGACCAGACCGCCGGCTACCGCACCATGATCAGCCAGCTCGAGCAGATGCTGGTGGCAGCCACCGGCTACGCGGCCGTCTCGCTGCAGCCAAACGCTGGCTCGCAGGGCGAGTATGCGGGCCTCCTGATCATCCACGCCTATCACGCATCGCGCGGCGAAGGCCATCGCGACGTCTGCCTGATCCCGGCCTCGGCGCACGGCACCAATCCAGCCTCGGCCCACATGGCTGGCATGAAGGTGGTGATGGTAGTCTGCGACGAGCAGGGCAACGTCGATCTCGACGACCTCAAAGCCAAGGCCGAGCAGCACGCGACGAACCTGGCCGCGATCATGATCACCTACCCGTCGACGCACGGCGTGTTCGAGCAGAACGTGCGCGAGATCTGCGAGATCGTGCATGCACACGGTGGCCAGGTCTACGTGGACGGCGCGAACATGAACGCGATGGTCGGCCTGACCGCGCCGGGCCAATTCGGCGGCGACGTGTCCCACCTGAACCTGCACAAGACCTTCTGCATCCCACACGGCGGTGGCGGCCCCGGCGTCGGCCCGGTCGCGGTCGGTGCGCATCTCGCCAAGTTCCTGCCGAACCAGCGCTCGACCGGTCACACCGACGGCATCGGCGCGATCTCGGCGGCACCTTACGGCTCGGCCTCGATCCTGCCAATCTCGTGGATGTACATCGCGATGATGGGTGCGCGCAACCTGACGGCCGCCACCGAAGTAGCAATCCTCAACGCCAACTACATCGCCAAGCGCCTCGCGCCGCACTACCCGGTGCTGTATTCGGGCCCGGGCGGGCTGGTCGCGCACGAGTGCATCCTGGACCTGCGCCCGATCAAGGACAGCACCGGCATCACCGTCGACGACGTGGCCAAGCGCCTGATGGACTATGGCTTCCACGCGCCGACCATGAGCTTCCCGGTGCCGGGCACGCTGATGGTCGAGCCGACCGAATCGGAATCGCAGGAGGAGCTGGACCGCTTCATCGACGCGATGGTGGCGATTCGCGAGGAAATCCGCGCCGTCGAGGAAGGCCGCGCCGATCGCGAAGACAACCCGCTGCGCCATGCGCCGTACACCGCCGCAGTGGTCACGGCCAACGAGTGGACGCATGCCTACACGCGCGAGCAGGCCGCGTTCCCGGTGGCATCGCTCGCGGCCGGCAACAAGTACTGGCCGCCGGTCGGCCGGGCGGACAACGTCTACGGCGACCGCAACCTGTTCTGCGCGTGCGTGCCGATGTCTGACTACGTCTGACGGCAGGCGCGCCATGCCTCCCACCCCCGCGGCGGGGTGCACATTGGTGCGTAGTCGCGTTCGCCTCCAAGTCCAGTTAACATCTGACCACCATCCAGCCAAACGAGGAGTTACGCATGGTGCGCAAGGTGTTTCCGGATCGCATGGCCTCAAGGCAGGCCCATTGGCGCGCGTTCGCGCCGGCATTTGCGGCCTGCGTCGCGTTCGCGCTGTCGGCCGCTGCCTCGCCGGCGCGCGCGGCGATGAATTTCTGCGCGGCACCCGCGCTGCAGAGCAACGAAAGTACCTCGGCCGAGCCCGTCATCCAGGAGCTGGTGCGCAGCGTCGACGCGCATCTGAACGACGCGCCGAAGGCGCTCGTGCACCTGCATACCGAGGGCCTGCTGCCGCACGAAGGCATCCGCGACCAGAGCGAGGCAGCGCTGAAGGACATGGAGCTGATGCGCGATGCCGCGTTGGCCTGGCGCGTCACCAACAACGCGCGTTATCTCACGCTACTGAACCGCTTCCTGCTGGCCTGGGTCACCACCTACCAGCCCGATTTCAACCCGATCGACGAGACGCGCTTCGATGGCCCCATCATCGCCTACGACATGGCCGCCAGCACGCTGCCGGTCAAGACGCGCAACGCGGCCTCGACCTTCATCGCCAAACTCGGTGCCGGCTACATGGCGCAGGTCGACGCGCAGCCGCGGCCGCTCACCGGTGTGTGGCGCAACCACTGGCAGAGCCACCGGATCAAGCTGATCACGCTGTCGGCCTTCACGCTCGGCGATCGCAAGATGATGAACGCCGCGCAGCGGCTATTCGTTGAGCACCTGGCCGACAACATCAAGCCGGACGGCACCACCTTCGATTTCGAGGAGCGCGACGCCGTTCACTACGTGGTCTACGACCTGCAGCCGCTGGTCACGGCGGCGCTGGCCGCGCGGCGCTTCAACCGCAACTGGCTGCGCGAGCGTGGCAGCAACGGCGCGACCTTGCAGACCGCGCTCGACTGGCTGGTGCCCTATGCGCGCGGCGAGAAGACTCATGAAGAATTCGTGAACTCCACGGTGCCGTTCGACGCCAGGCATCGCGAGGCGGGCTTGCCCGATTATTTGGGCCAATGGCAGCAGGCCAACGCCACCGAACTGTTCCATCTTGCGGCCCGTCTTGATGGCCGCTACAACAACGTCGTGCCGCAGCCGCCCGCCTGGCTGGCTGCGTGCCTGCCGCTGCCGGCACGTTAAGGCAACGCTGATCAAGTCCACCGTCCCCGTGGTCCAGCCGTTATAGATCGGTGGACATGACCCTGAGCAAGGCAAACGAGAATGAAATAGCCAACGCTGGCGGTGGTGGCTGACGAAGGTGCAGGCTTCGAGACGAAGCGCAAACGTACGCGGCGCGATGCGTTTCTGGACACAATGGAACGGATCGTGCCGTGGGCGGCATTGTGTGCGCTGATCGAGCCGTACTACCCGAAACGGGGCAACGGACGCCCGCCGAT
>JAYFSB010000095.1:0-6670 GCA_040946865.1 Burkholderia sp. | reverse complement strand
AATGGCACCCAGGACGACCGACAACAAACCAGGACAACTTCGTTCATGATCGATTCGCTTCGCAGGCTTGACGACATAACGAATGCAGACACTTGATCAGCATTGCCTTAAGCATTTTCGCCGCGTCTCCACTCGATATGACAAGTTTGCCGAGAGCTATCTCGTATTTGCATCGCTTGCCTGCGCGTTTGGGTCAATCGTAAATATGAACACTGCCTAGCGCTGCAGTGACTCCCAGACCTTGTTCAGCCGCTTGACCGAGACCGGCATCGGGGTGCGGAGTTCCTGCGCGAACAGCGAGATGCGTAACTCCTCGAGCAGCCAGCGGAACTCAGTGAGCCGCGCGTCGGCCGCCCCGCCGCACTGCGACAGAGCCCGCTGGTACTGCTGGTTGAGCTGCGCGAATTCGGCCAGCTGGCGCGCATCGCGGGCCGCATTGGCCTTCAGCTTGTCGATGCGCATCGCGATCCCCTTCAGGTAGCGCGGTAAATGTGCGAGCTGCGGGTACGGCGTGTCGATCACGAAGCGCTTACCGACCAGCGCGCCGAGCTGCGTCGTCATGTCGCCATGGGCGGCCGCGAAAGGCTTGGCCTGGGCAAATTTCTTGCCGAGCCCGGCGTACTCTGCCAGGATCTGGCCGACCCGCCGCGCGATCTCTTGCGCCAGCAGGTTCAGGCGGCTGCGGCCCTCGTCGCGGCGTACGTGGAAGCTCGCGTCGTCGACCGGCAGCGGATCCTGCAGGCAGGCGCGGTCCAGTGTGGTGTCGATCAGCTGGGCGCGCAGCTCGTCCTGCGAGCCCAGCGTCATGTACTGCATCGCCATCTCGCGCAGGCCCGGCAGGTTCTTCTCCAGGTACTTGATCGGCTCCTTGAGCTGCAGCGCGAACAGGTGCCGCAGCCCGGCGCGATGGATGCGCGCGGCCTCCTCGGGCGAATCGAATACTTCGACGTCGCAATGCGTGCCACGATCGATCAGGGCCGGGTAGCCGAACAGCGTCTGGCCACGCCGGCGGATTTCCAGCAGCTCTGGCAGCTTACCGAAGTTCCAGGTGGTAAGGTTCTCGTAGAGCGCAGTTGCGCCGCTCCCCTGCCCGCCTTGCTCATTTTGGCCACCCGCGCCCTTGGCCGTAACCGGCACCGTGCGCGGCGGCGCTGGGCACCCGGCGGCGGTACCGGCCGGCACCAGCGTGGCCGCCATGGCGATCTTCTGGAAGTGCTGCTGCGCCTGCGCGCCGAGTTCGCCGCGCAGTTGCGCCAGGTTGCGGCCCATGCCGCGCTGCCGGCCATGCTCGTCGATCACCTTGAAGTTCATGAACAGGTGGACGGACAGCGTTTCCAGCTTGAAATCTGAGGATTTCATGGCGATCTGCGTCTGGTTGCGGATATCACCGATCAGCACGTCGAGCAACGCGCCGGCACCGAAGCGCTCGCCGCCCGCGCGTTCGACGAAGCCGGCCGCGAATTCGGGCAGCGGCACGCAATGGTGGCGCAGCTTCTGCGGCAGCGATTTCAGCAACAACTGCACCTTCTCCTTCAGCATGCCCGGCACCAGCCACTCGGCGCGGCGCGCATCCACCTGGTTCAGCGCGTAGAGCGGCACCTGCAGGGTCACGCCGTCGCGCGGCGAGCCGGGTTCGAAGTGATAGCTCAGGCCCATCTCGACGCCGGTCATGGTCAGCCGCTTCGGGAACAGGTCGGTAGTCACGCCGGCCGCCTCGTGGCGCATCAGGTCGTCGCGCGACAGGTACAGCAGGCGCAGCTTGTCCTCGGACTGGCCGCTCTTTTCCACCTCGTCGCGATACCAGCGCTCGAACGCGGCACCAGTGTTGATGCCTTCGGGGATCGCCTGGTCGTAGAAGCAGTAGATCAGCTCGTCGTCGACCAGCACGTCTTGGCGGCGCGACTTGTGCTCGAGCTGCTCGATATCGGCCAGTAGCTTGCGGTTATGGGCAAAGAAGGCAAGCTTGGTGTCGAATTCGCCGTCCACCAGCGCGCCGCGGATGAACAGCTCGCGCGCGCGCCGCGGGTCCTGCCGGCCGAACGCTACGCGGCGGCGGTTGTAGATGATCAGGCCGTACAGCGTGCCGCGCTCATAAGCGCTGACCTGGGCCGGCTTCTTCTCCCAGTGCGGCTCCGAGAGCGAAGTCTTGAGCAGGTGTGCGCCGATCTTCTCGATCCATTCTGGCTCGATTTTCGCCAGGCAACGTGCATAGAGCCGGCTGGTCTCCACTAGCTCGGCCGCCATCACCCAGCGCCCGGCCTTCTTGACCAGGGCCGAGCCCGGCCACAGATGGAACTTGATGCCGTGCGCGCCCAGGTAATGCAGCTCGTCGTCGGACTTCATGCCGATATTCCCGAGCAGGCCCGTCAGCAGCGACAGGTGCACCTGCTCGAAGGTCGCCTCGGCCTCGTTCAGGGACCAGCCGTGCTCGCGCACTACCGTCAGAAGCTGGCTGTGGACGTCGCGCCACTCGCGCAACCGCAGGTGCGAGAGGAAGTTGGCGCGGCAGGCGTTTACCAGCTGCCGGTTCGACTTCTTGTGCGCTACCGCCTCCTCGAACCAGCTCCAGATCCGCAGCCACTGGAGGAATTCGGAACGCTCGTCGGCAAACTTGCGGTGCGCTTGGTCGGCATGCTCTTGGGCCTCGATCGGCCGGTCGCGCGGGTCCTGCACCGACAGCGCGCTAGCGATGATCAACACCTCGCGCAGCGCCTGCTGGTCACGCGCGGCCAGGATCATGCGGCCCACCCGCGGATCGAGCGGCAGCCGCGCCAGCTCGTCGCCGAGCGGCGTCAGCGCGTTGTTGCCGTCGACCGCGCCGAGTTCATTGAGCAGCTGGTAGCCGTCGGCGATCGCGCGGCCCGGCGGCGGCTCAATGAAGGGGAAGGACTCGATCGAGCTCAGATGCAGCGACTTCATTCGCAGGATCACGGCCGCGAGCGAGGAACGCAGGATTTCCGGATCGGTGAAACGCGCGCAGCCGGTGTAGTCGACCTCTTCGTAGAGGCGGATGCAGATGCCGTCGGCCACGCGACCGCAACGGCCGGCGCGCTGGTTGGCGGCCGCCTGCGAGATTGACTCCACCTGGAGCTGCTCGAACTTGTTACGATAGGAATAGCGCTTGACGCGCGCGAAACCCGTGTCGACCACGTAGCGAATGCCCGGCACTGTCAGTGAGGTTTCGGCCACATTGGTGGCCAGCACGATGCGGCGCGCATTTGAGGCCTTGAACACGCGCTCCTGTTCGCCCACCGAGAGTCGCGCGAACAGCGGCAGGATCTCGGTATGCGGCGGATGGTGCTGGCGCAGCGCCTCGGCCGCCTCGCGGATCTCGCGCTCGCCGGGCAGGAACACCAGCACGTCGCCAGGGCCCTCGCGGCACAGCTCGTCGACCGCGTCGACTATGCCGCCCATCATGTCGCGCTCGGCCTCACGCGCGCTCCTCTGGCGATAGCGCCCGGAGGCGACACCCTCGGCGTTGCGGATCGCAGCCGGGCGGTCGTCGGCGATCGGCCGGTAGCGCATCTCGACCGGGTACAGGCGGCCGCCGACCTCGAACACCGGTGCCGGCTTCTCCTCTTTGCCGAAATGGCGCGCGAAGCGCTCGGCATCGATGGTGGCTGAGGTCACGATCAGCTTCAGGTCGGGACGCTTAGGCAGGATCTGCTTTAGGTAGCCGAGCAGGAAGTCGATGTTGAGGCTGCGCTCGTGTGCCTCGTCGATGATCAGCGTGTCATAGGCACGCCACAGTGGATCGGTCTGCGTCTCGGCCAGCAAGATGCCGTCCGTCATCAGCTTGACCGAGGCACCGGGCGTGAGATTGTCGGTAAAACGTACCTTGTAGCCGACCACCTCGCCGAACGGCGTGTCGAGTTCCTCGGCGATGCGGCGGCCGGTGTACAAGGCGGCCAGCCGGCGCGGCTGGGTGTGGCCGATGAGGCCCTTGCCGCCGGCACCGAGCCCGCGGCCGAGTTCGAGGCAGATTTTCGGCAGCTGGGTGGTCTTGCCCGAACCGGTCTCGCCGCAGACGATCACCACCTGGTGGGCGGCGATCGCGCGCGCGATCTCCTGGCGCTTGCTCGAGACGGGCAGGCTTTCGGGGAAGCTGATCGGCGGGACCGGGTTCGGTGTCACGGGTGAACGCGCGGTGCGCGGCTCGCGGTGTTTGCGCGGGGGACGGGCTTTGCCGCCCTCGGCCCTGGCGCGCACTTCGCGGCCTTGGGCATTGCCCTTGCCCTGGCGCGGCTCGCGCGGCGGCCGCTCGGACTGCGCCTGGCCCGGGCGAGTCTCTTGAGCGGAAGAGGAAGGTGCCGAGGGCGTGGATTGCGGCACACGATGCGGCGAGGAGGTGGACGCGGCCAGTTGCGGGCGTTCGCCGGCCTGCGCATCCGGGTGCTTCGGTGCGGAGCTTTTAAGTACATTCGACATGGGGCACATTATAATCCCGTCCATGAATTCCCAAACCGACCTCCCCGCCGCCCCGGTGCCGTCGCCCGTAGACGCGACCGCGATCAGCCACGCCCAGTTCGTCGACTGGATGCGCTCCGTCGCGCCCTATATTCACAAGTTCCGCAACAGCACCTTCGTGGTCGGTTTCGGCGGCGAGGTGTTGCAGCAGGGCCTGCTGAACGCGCTGGTCGCCGACATCGCCCTGCTGCAGGCGATGGGCATCCAGATCGTGCTGGTGCACGGCTCGCGGCCGCAGGTCGAGGAGCAGCTGAGCCTGCACGGGGTGGAGTCGGAGTTTTCGCATGGGCTGCGCATCACCGACGCGCGCGCGCTCGAGTCGTCCAAGGAGGCGGCCGGCGAAGTGCGCCTGGACATCGAGGCGGCAATCAGCCAGGGACTGCCGAATTCACCGATGGCGCATGCTCACATCAGCGTGGTGTCGGGCAATTTCGTCACGGCGCGCCCGGTGGGGATTCTCGACGGCGTCGATTTCCAGCACACCGGCGTGGTGCGCAAGATTGATGCCGAATCGATCCGCCACTCGCTGGCCAGCCGCAAGTTAGTGCTGCTCTCGCCGCTCGGCTTCTCGCCGACTGGCGAAGCCTTCAACCTGTCGATGGAAGACGTCGCCTCGGCCGCCGCGATCGCACTACGCACCGACAAGCTGATCTTCCTGACCGAGGCACCCGGCGTGCTCGACAGCGAGGGCGAGCTGATCCGTGAAATGTCGCTCGACGCGGCTGCCGACCTGCTTGATTCCGGCAACGTGCAGGGCGGCGAGGCCTTCTACCTGAAGCACTCGATCCGCGGCTGCCGCGGCGGCGTGGCACGGGCGCACCTGCTGCCCTACTCGCTCGACGGCAGCGTGCTGCTCGAACTGTTCCTGCACAACGGCGTGGGCACCATGATCTCGTACGAGAACCTGGAAAGCCTGCGTGAGGCCACCCCCGACGACGTGGGCGGCATCCTCACCCTGATCGAGCCGCTCGAGACCGATGGCACCCTAGTGCGGCGCGGCCGCCACCAGATCGAACGCGACATCGACCACTTCTCGGTGATCGAGCACGATGGCGTGCTGTTCGGCTGCGCGGCGCTCTATCTGTATACGCAGGAGAAGATCGGCGAGATGGCATGCCTGACCGTGGTGCCCGAGGCGCAGGGTTCCGGCGACGGCGAGCGTCTACTCAAGCGCATCGAGCAGCGCGCGCGCGCGCGAGGCCTGACGCGCATCTTCGTGCTCACCACCCGCACCGAACACTGGTTCCTCAAGCGCGGCTTCATCAAGGCGACCGTCGACGACCTGCCCGAAGACCGCCGCAAACTCTATAACTGGCAGCGCAAGTCGCTCGTACTGATGAAGCACATCTGAGCGGCCAGATGCGTGCCACCCCAGTCGATCACAGGAGAAGTCAACGATGACCCGTATGGTTCAATGTGCCAAGCTCGGCAAGGAAGCCGAAGGCCTCGATTTTCCACCACTGCCGGGCAAACTCGGTAAACGCATCTATGAAAGCGTCTCGAAGGAAGCCTGGCAGGGCTGGCTCAAGCAGCAGACAATGCTGATCAACGAGAACCGCCTGAACATGGCCGACCCGCGTGCGCGTCAGTACCTAGTCAAGCAGACCGATAAGTATTTCTTCGGCGACGGTGCCGATCAGGCCGCCGGCTTCGTACCATCGACCGAGAGCTGATAGCCTCTCTCTACTTCGTCCGCGTGGCGCATGAATGCCGCGCGGACAGGGGTTGCCCCTCCATTTTCCGCCTTTCCCCTCCTCGCAGCACACGATCGGCCAGCCGTGACGCACTCGAATCCGTCGGTTTGACTCTGGCTACCTTCCGCCACATAAGACTCCCCAACATTCCAGTCTACGCCCGTAAACTTCGCCTAGCCCCTTATCTATCGGTAAGCGATTCGGCATGGCCGTCGTAGACACCAGCAAAGATCGACGCCAAAGTGGTGTCCATCATTTTCGAAGTGATGGACACCAACTTTGTTAGGTAGTGTTCACATTTACGACTGACCCAAACGCGCAGGCAAGCGATGCAAACACGAGATAGCTCTTGGCAAGCTTGCCATATCGAGTGGAGACGCGGCAAAAATGTTTAAGGCAATGCTGATCAAGTGTCTGCATTCGTGATGTCGTCAAGCCTGTGAAGCGAATCGATCATGAACGAAGTTGTCCTGGTTTGTTGTCGGTCGTCCTGGGTGCCATTCAGATGA
>JAYFSB010000094.1:0-6779 GCA_040946865.1 Burkholderia sp. | reverse complement strand
GATCTCTCCTGTCGCCAGATCAACGTAATGCAACTGAAACACGTTCTTGGCGATGTCTACGCCTACTGCCATACTGTTCATCGCGGATCCTCCGGTTGCCGGGAAATGTGTGCATTTTCCACTTGGGCACATCGATGCCGTTGTGCCCGTGAGGATCCATCCCTTCTTCTTCTGCCCTCACATGCGCGGGTGAGGCGCGTTTATTTCATTCTCCTAACGTGACAGCGATTGGAAACCTGATGCATCGCGATGCGCTGCAGCAATTTGGGTGCCGCACTGCAATAAGATCGGTTTGCCGGCCCAAGGTTTTAAAGGTCGTCGAGCAAGGCAACACGGGCGAGACACAAGTATCAGCATACCCGATTTTTGACCTTTCGATGATGCAAGAGTTTAATCGCTATGATACAACGGGAACATGTTACAATAACGGTTTAATTTAAAAACGTAACTTATTAATTTCTTGAGGTTTTTATGGCAATCGAGCGCACCCTGTCGATCATCAAGCCGGATGCAGTGGCAAAGAACGTGATCGGTCAGATCTACAGTCGTTTCGAAGGCGCTAGCCTGAAGGTCGTCGCGGCTCGTATGGCGCACTTGTCGCGTGGCGAGGCAGAGCAGTTCTACGCTGTCCACGTAGCCCGTCCGTTCTTCAAGGACCTGGTTGACTTTATGATCTCGGGCCCGGTAATGATCCAGGTTCTGGAAGGCGAGAACGCCATCCTGAAGAACCGCGACCTGATGGGCGCGACGGATCCGAAGAAGGCCGAAGTTGGTACGATCCGTGCCGATTTCGCCGACAGCATCGATGCCAATGCCGTGCACGGCTCGGACGCGCCGGAAACGGCCGCCGTCGAAATCTCGCTCTTCTTCGCCGGCCTGAGCGTCTACTCGCGCTAAGCGGGTAGCAGAATCCGGCGCACTCGGCAAAGCAGGGCACCATGACGAGCGAAACTTTCGTCAATCTTCTCGACTTCGATGCCGAAGGCCTCGTCGCGTATTGCAGCAGTCTCGGCGAGAAGCCGTTTCGCGCCAAGCAGCTGCAGCGCTGGATTCATCAGTACAACGCCGCCGATTTCGACGGCATGACCGATCTCGCGAAGTCCTTGCGCGAAAAGCTCAAGGGCCGCGCGACGATCGGCATGTCCGAGATCGCCAGCGATCACGTTTCGTCGGACGGCACGCGCAAGTGGCTGATCGACGTGGGCAACGGCAACGCGGTCGAGACCGTGTTTATCCCGGAAAAAACGCGCGGCACGCTGTGCGTGTCCTCGCAGGCCGGGTGCGCCGTGAACTGTCGATTCTGTTCGACGGGCAAGCAGGGTTTTTCGCGCAATCTCTCGACGGCTGAAATCGTCGGACAATTGCGCATAGCGGAATTTGCGCTGCGCGAGTCGCTCGGGCGTGCCTCCAGGCCGAACGGCAAAGCTGAGCGCGTCGTCACCAATGTGGTGATGATGGGCATGGGCGAGCCGCTGCTCAATTACAGCGCGGTGATGCCGGCGATGCGGCTAATGCTCGACGACAACGCTTACGGGCTGTCGCGGCGCCGCGTGACGCTCTCCACCTCGGGCGTGGTGCCGATGATGGACCGCCTCGGCACCGAGCTGCCGGTCGCGCTGGCGGTGTCGCTGCACGCGCCGAACGATACGCTGCGCGACGAGCTGGTGCCGCTTAACAAGAAGTACTCGCTGCGGAAGCTGATGGCCGCATGTCAGCGCTATCTGACCGTCGCGCCGCGGGATTTCATCACATTCGAATACTGCATGCTCGACGGCGTTAACGACACTGACGCACATGCGCGCGAGCTGCTCGCCGTGACCCGCGACGTGCCATGCAAATTCAATCTGATCCCGTTCAATCCGTTCCCGAAATCGGGGTTGCTTCGCTCGAAGAGCGAGCGGATCAAACAGTTCTTGCAGATCTTGATCGATGCCGGCGCAGTCACGACCGTGCGCAAGACGCGCGGCGATGACATTGACGCGGCCTGCGGCCAGCTTGCCGGTGCCGTGAAGGACCGTACGCGCCTGGCGGAACGGACGGGAGCAGGCAAAATCATCGAAGTCCGGGCTGTCTGACGGGGAAGTCTGGGCGACGCGAAAGCGATCCGGGGCGGGCTTGGCCCGCCTCTGTTTAACGGTTGCGCTTCGGCGCTGGGCGCTGGGCGATGCGCCGGCGCGGTTGCGCAAGTGAAGAAGAATCGACGCGAGGATTAGGATGAGCGAGCCGCAACCGCCAAGGGGCACAGAGACGAACGCCGAGCACAAGCCGGCGTCGGCGGGGTTGGAGTCGTTGGCGGCGGTCGGGGCGCGCCTCGCGCAGCTGCGCGAGGCAAAGGGTTGGTCGGTGGCCGACGTGTCGTCGCGCCTGAAGGTGGCGGTGCCGAAGCTGCGCGCGCTCGAGGCCGGTGACATCAGCCAAATGCCGGGCACGACCTTCGCGGTCGGCGTGGTGCGCAGCTACGCAAAGATGCTCGGCGTCGATCCGGAGCCGTTCGCACAGGCGCTGCGCCGTGAGAAAGGCGTGCCTGAAGTCGATCTGTCGATGCCAGCCTCGGCCGGTACCGACCTGCCCCGCGGCCGTGTCTCGATCCCGCTCGGCGCGTCGGCGCGCGGCCGTACCTGGCTGTGGGGCGTGCTGGTGGTGATCGTGGTCGTGATCGCCTCGGCGATGTGGCATTCGAGCAGCGATTCCGCGAACTGGCTCGCGCGCTTCAAGTCCAATACCGGCATGGCTTCGTCGGCGCCCCAGGCGGCTGCCGCCTCCGATACCGCCGCGATCGTGGTGGGCGGTTCGACGGTGACGAGCGGTGTCGCCTCGGATGCCGCGGCAAGTGCCGGCGGCAATGCCCCTGCCGCGAACGAGGGTGGAGCAGCGTCGGCTGCCTCGAGTGCCCCTGCACCGGCCCAGCCTGTGTCGTCGGCCCCGGCGGTGGCGCTTGCGGCATCGTCGGCCGACGGCGCTAGCGTGGTCGTGGCGGCCGGCCAGTCGGTGGTTGGCATCGCGGTCAAGGAGGATTGCTGGGTCAGCGTGCGTGACAAGAGTGGCAAGGAACTCATGTCGGCCCTCGTGAAGGCGGGTGAAACGCGCCAGGTGGCGGGCGATATGCCGCTACGCGTGACGATCGGCAACCGGGCCGGCCTCAAGTCGGTCACGTTCGACGGAAAAATCGTCGAGCCGGCAAAATATTCGACGGGTAAAGGCAACGTCACGCGCTTTGCGCTGCCCTGACAGCTAGCGGCGTGGCTGACTAGGCACGACGCTTTTTCAATTCGTGCGCCGTCCGCGGGCGGCGCTTCCTGCGTAAATGGATCCAACGATGCAATCCGAAGCTCAATCCCCACGCAGCAGCCAGATTTGTTCCACCGAGCCGGTGTTCGGCGGCTCCTTGCCGCGTCGCCGCGCGCATGCTGTGGATGTCCGTTGGGGCGGAAACCTGGTGACAATCGGCGGTGACGCGCCCGTGCGCGTACAGTCGATGACCAATACCGATACCGCCGACGCGATCAGCAGCGCGATCCAGATCAAGGAACTGGCGAACGCGGGGTCGGAACTGGTTCGCATCACCGTGAACACGCCCGAGGCCGCCACCGCCGTGCCGGCGGTGCGCGAGCAGCTGGACCGGATGGGCATCGCGGTGCCGCTGGTGGGCGACTTCCATTACAACGGTCACCTGCTGCTGCGCGACTACCCGGCCTGCGCCGAATCGCTCTCGAAGTACCGGGTCAACCCGGGCAATGTCGGCCAGGGTGCCAAGCGCGATACGCAGTTCGCGCAGATGATCGAGGCCGCCGCCAAGTACGACAAGCCGGTGCGCATCGGCGTGAACTGGGGCAGTCTGGACCAGGACCTGCTCGCGCGCATGATGGATGAGAACGCCGTGCGCAGCACCCCCGGGGATGCGCAGAGCGTGATGTACGAGGCGCTGATCCAGTCGACGATCGGCTCGGCCGAGCGCGCCGTCGAACTGGGTCTCGGCCGCGACAAGATCATTCTGTCCTGCAAGGTCAGCGGCGTGCAGGACCTGATCGCCGTCTATCGCGAACTGGCCAAGCGCTGCGGCTTCGCGCTTCACCTGGGCCTGACCGAGGCCGGCATGGGCTCGAAGGGCATCGTCGCCTCGACGGCAGCGCTTTGCGTGCTGCTGCAGGAAGGCATCGGCGACACGATCCGCATCTCGCTGACGCCGGAGCCGAGCGCGCCGCGCACCGGTGAGGTGATGGTCGGCCAGGAGATCCTGCAGACCATGGGCCTGCGCTCGTTCGCGCCGATGGTAATCGCCTGCCCGGGCTGCGGCCGCACCACCAGCACGCTGTTCCAGGAGCTGGCGATGCAGATCCAGACCTACCTGCGCGAGCAGATGCCGTCCTGGTGCAAGACCTATCCGGGCGTCGAGAAGATGAACGTCGCAGTGATGGGCTGTATCGTCAACGGCCCGGGCGAATCGAAGCGCGCCAACATCGGCATCAGCCTGCCGGGTTCGGGCGAGAATCGGGCCGCGCCGGTCTTCATCGACGGCGAGAAGGTCAAGACGCTACGCGGCGAGCGCATCGCCGAAGAATTTCAGCAAATCGTGAGCGACTACATCGAGCGCAACTACGGCCAGGCAATGGCCGAGCAATAAATCGTCTACTGAAATCAGATGACCGAAACCAAGCGACAGCTCAAAAAACTGACGAGCGTGAAGGGCATGAACGACATCCTCCCGCAGGATGCTGGGCTGTGGGAATTCTTCGAGTCGACCGTGAAGTCGCTGCTGCGCGCCTACGGCTACCAGAACATCCGCACGCCGATCGTCGAGCATACGCAACTGTTCACGCGCGGCATCGGTGAAGTGACCGACATCGTCGAGAAGGAGATGTACAGCTTCACCGACCCGCTGAACGGCGAGAACCTGACCCTGCGTCCGGAAAACACCGCCGCCGTGGTGCGCGCTGCAATCGAGCACAACCTGCTCTATGACGGCCCGAAGCGCCTCTGGTACGTCGGCCCGATGTTCCGCCATGAGCGTCCGCAGCGCGGCCGCTATCGCCAGTTCCACCAGGTCGGCGTGGAAGCGCTCGGTTTCGCCGGCCCGGATGCGGACGCAGAAATCATCATGATGTGCCAGCGCCTGTGGTACGACCTCGGCCTGGCCGGCATCAAGCTCGAGATCAACTCGCTCGGCCTGGCCGAGGAGCGCGCCGCGCACCGCGTAGAGCTGATCAAGTATCTCGAGCAGCATGTCGATGTGCTCGACGAGGACGCCCAGCGCCGTCTCTACACGAACCCACTGCGCGTGCTCGATACCAAGAATCCAGCCCTGCAGGAGATCGCGCAGAACACGCCGAAGCTGATCGACTTCCTCGGCGAGAGCTCGCGCGCACACTTCGACGAGCTGCAGCGTCTGCTGAAAGCCAACAACATGCCGTTCACGATCAATCCGCGCCTGGTGCGCGGCCTCGATTACTACAACCTGACCGTGTTCGAGTGGGTGACCGACAAGCTCGGCGCGCAGGGCACGGTGGCGGCCGGCGGCCGTTACGATCTGCTGATCGAGCAGCTTGGCGGCAAGCCGACGGCGGCCTGTGGCTGGGCGATAGGCGTCGAGCGGATCCTCGAGCTGCTCAAGGAGGAGAAGCTCGTGCCGGAATCGGAGGGCATCGACGTCTATCTCGTCCACCAAGGCGAGGCGGCGCGCGAGCAGGCCTTCATCATCGGTGAGCGCTTACGCGACACCGGTCTCGACGTGATATTCCACTGCAGCGCAGACGGCGCGAGCGCGAGCTTCAAGTCGCAGATGAAGCGCGCCGATGCGAGCGGTGCCGCCTACGCGGTGGTCCTCGGCGAGGACGAGGTAGTCAACGGCACGGCCGGCGTGAAGGCGCTGCGCGCCGCGGAAAGCGGAACGAGCGCGCAGCAGACGGTAACGGTCGAGAACTTGACCGGATTTCTAATCAATGCGATGGTTGCATCTGCCGAAGACGGTGCCGACTGATCGCGGCGCATCCGCACGACAACAAGCTGGACAGAAGGAATCGCTAGTCGATGAGTTATCACGACGAACAAGAATCGCTTGAAAGCGTAAAAGCGTGGTGGGCCCGCTGGGGCAACCTGACGACCTGGATTCCGACTGCCGTGCTCGTCGTCGCGGCCTGGAACGGCTGGAATTTCTGGCAGCGCCATCAGGCCTCTGAAGCTTCCGGGCTGTACGAGGCCGTGCAGCAGGCCGTCACCTCCGGCGATAAGGCGAAGATCGCGCGTGCGGCTGCCGACATAGAAGACAAGTATGGCGGCACCGCCTATGCACAGATGACGGCGCTGGCGGCGGCCAAGGGCCTGTACATGGCGGGCGACTCGGCTAGTGCCAAGACCCAGCTGCAATGGGCGATCGATCACGCGAAGGACGACGAGTACAAGCAGATCGCGAAGCTGCGACTGGCCTCGCTGCTGCTCGACGAGAAGGCCTACGACGCCGGCCTGGCGCTACTGAGCGGCACGTCCGACGAAGGTTTCAAGGGCCTCGTCGCGGACCGGCGCGGTGACCTGCTGGCGGCGCAGGGCAAGTGTAACGACGCGCACACGGCCTATCAGCTCGCGCTCGATTCGCTGCCCAAAGAAGACCAGCGTGCGCGCCAGCTCGTGCAGTTCAAGCTTGACGCGCTCGGTAGCTGGGCGTCCACGCTCGTTTCACAACCCTAGGGTTTGTTTACATTTGAAAAAATATGTTTAGGCAATGCTGATCAAGTGTCTGCATTCGCGATGTCGTCAAGCCTGCGTAGCGAATCGATCATGAACGAAGT
>JAYFSB010000093.1:0-6783 GCA_040946865.1 Burkholderia sp. | reverse complement strand
GCTCACGACCGTCACTGGCAGCAGCGTTGCCTCTGACGCCCTTTGCTCGGCACGATACCGGTGTCGCCAGGTGAACGCCAGCTTCGCATTCAGACCATGCTCGCGGGCCAGTTTGGCGACTGAAACACCTGGCTCGCACGCGGCGATTGCTATGTGACGCCGGAACTCAGGACTATGGTTCGGGCGTCCTTTGTGACTACCCGGCTTCTCTGTGTCTAACAAAGTGGTGTCCATCACTTTGAAAATGATGGACACCACTTTGACGTCGATCTTTGCTGGCGTCTACGACGGCCATGCCGAGTCACTTACCGGCGTTCGTCCGATTCTGTCTGCGGCCTGGCCACGGCTAAGCGCCTCTCAGCCACTCACCACCACCGGTGGAAATGATGGACTGGCCCGACGCCGTGCCCAACCTCGAGCTGCGTGCTGGCGGCAATCGCCCCAGCCAGGTAGTGCTTGGCGTCGATCACGGTATCGGCCAGCTCGGCGCGCTGCGGGCGTAGCGCGGCGATCGCGGCCGACAGCGTGCAGCCGGTGCCGTGCGTATGGCGCACGGGGATCCGAGCGCCGTCGATGCGCAGCTTGCCCTCGGCGCGGACCAGCCAATCGGGGCTTTGCACCGCGTCGGGCAGATGGCCGCCCTTCATAAGCACCGCGCGCGCGCCGTGCGCCAGCAGCGCGCGCCCCTGCTCGACCATCTGAGCCTCGTCGGCGGCTTCCTCGCAGCCTAGCAGGGCGGCAGCCTCGGGCAGGTTCGGCGTGACTAGGTCGGCGCGCGGCAGCAGTCTGTCGCGCAGCGCGGCCACCGCCTCGGGTGCCAGCAGTGCATGGCGGCTCTTGGAGAGCATCACCGTATCAAGCACCACGAAGGGCGGCGCGTGGCGCGTCAGCGCCGCGGCCACCGCCTCGACGATGGCTGCGTTGGCGAGCATGCCGATCTTCACCGCGTCGATGCGGATGTCCTCGAACACGGCGTCGATCTGGGCCGTCACAAAGGCCGCCTCCGAAGCATGCATGGCGCTCACGCCGCGCGTGTTCTGCGCAGTCAGCGCGGTGATCGCGCTGGTGCCGTAGGCACCCAGCACGGAGAAAGCCTTCAGGTCGGCCTGGATGCCGGCACCGCCGCCGGAATCGGAGCCGGCGATGGTCAAGGCGTGCGGGATCGGGGAGATGGTCATCGTGTCGAGGCCGGCCGGGCCAGCATGGGGGAGGGATCGGCGGTCGGGGCGGTGCCGACACCGGGAGTTCAGTGCCGACTCTCGCCGATCAGCGCGACCGAGTCGAACTGGCGCTGGTTGGCGAGGTGGCGGCACATCACCAGCCACATGGTCAGGCAGACGAAGGTGCCGAACAGCACGATCACTACGCCGACCGGCACATCGAGCCAGACCAGCACGGCGTAGAGGCAGAGCATTACCAGCACCGACAGGTTCTCGTTGAAGTTTTGCACCGCGATCGAGTGGCCGGCCGACATCAGCACGTGGCCGCGATGCTGGAGCAGGGCGTTCATCGGCACCACGAAAAAGCCCGACAGCGCGCCGACCAGCATCAGGAACAGGTAGGCAACCACCAGGTAGCCGGACACGTGCATGCGCCCGACCCGCAGTACCCAGTGATGGGGCAGCAGGTCGCGCGTGTAGAAGGCCATCATCATCACGGCCACGCCCATCATGATACCGACCGGCAGCACCTTCAGCGATTTCTTGAGCGGGATCTTGCTGGCCGCGGCCATCGCGCCGCCGGCCACGCCGAGCGCGACCACCGCCTGCAGGATCGCGCCCTCGGACAGCGACATGCCGAGCGAGACCTCGGTCCATTTCAGTACGATGAACTGCAGGGTCGCGCCGGTGCCCCAGAACAGCGTGGTGACCGCCAGCGAGATCTGGCCAAGCTTGTCGCGCCAGAGCACCATGAAGCAGTCGGCGAAATCGGTGACCAGGAGCCAGGGGCCATGCTGCTGCTGCGGGTAGCGGGCACCGGTATCGGGGATGCGCAGGTTGAACAGCGCGGCGATCACGTAGATGGCCATGATCACCAGCATTGCGGCCTCGGCCGGGGTGTTGATGGCGGCCGGCGTGTAGACGATCACGTGAGCGGCGATGTGCGGGCTGATCAGCGCGCCGCCCAGCACGGTGCCGAGGATGATCGAGCTGACCGTGGTGCCTTCGATCCAGCCGTTGGCGGCCACCAGCCGGTCTGGCGGCAGCAGCTCGGTGAGGATGCCGTACTTGGCGGGGGAGTAGGCGGCGGCACCGAAGCCGACGATGCCGTAGGCGATCAGCGGATGCGCGCCGAACAGCATGATCAGGCAGCCGATCACCTTGATCGAGTTGGTGATGAACATCACTCGGCCCTTGGGCCGGGAATCGGCGAAGGCACCGACGAAGGCGGCCAGTACCACGTAGGACAGGACGAAGAACAGCTTGAGCAGCGGAATCATCCAGTTCGGCGCGTGCAGATCTTTCAGCATGGCGATGGCGGCGATGAGAAGCGCACTGTCGGCCAGCGAAGAGAAAAACTGCGCGGCCATGATCGAGTAAAACCCTTTTTTCATCTGAAGCGATGCTTTCCTCACTGCGGCTCGGCCGCAGGGGCCGTGCAATCGGACTATCCCGTGCAAAATAGGTTGTGGGCACGGCTTTATATCATGAAAATACGGCAAATCCGATTAGCAAGAATCCCCGATCGTTCCGAGTTTGTCGCAGCACCGAATCCACAAAGTGCGGTAAGCTGCTGATTCGCCTGTGTGTTTATGAAAAGCTCTCTTGAAAAATGAGTGGGTTACGAGGCATGTGGATTGATTTTCGAGAAGTCGAGCTTGCCGGCGATCAGAAACAGCACGGTGCGCATGATCGTGAGGTTGGTGTCTTGCCGCGCGCCTTCCGCTTGGCGGCCCGGAAGAGACCGTTGATGGCTTCCAGCAAGCCGTTGGTCTGGCGCGTCTGGGTCGAGGCGACGATCCTTTATCGGATCGACCTTCGAGCGCATGACGTTTGTGCACCACTGCTCGAGTATTTCGCTGGCGACGTTGATCTGCTCGCGATCGAGAATCTCCCGAAGTTGCTCACGATAGCACCCCGCTTGGTCGTGACGTTCACGATCAGGGCATCGAGATCGGCGCGTTGCGCGGCAGTCAGCCGGTCGCGATCCTTCAACAGGGACCATCGCAATCCCTTGAGTTCCGAATCGGTTCGCTGCTCGATTCGCCGCATTTGGTCCGCGGCTTTCTAGGCATGAGCGACGACGTAGAACTTGTCGAAGGTGATGCGAATATTCGGCAGATTCGTCTCGACGCCTTTGATGAACGCGGGGACATGTCAATGCTGACCGACGTGATCTGCTTGGGCTCTCCCCCATGCTTGCGCATATGGCTTGCGACGAACGCTTCGATCGTCGCAGCATCCTTGCCTTCGGTCACGAACACGACTTTGCGTTCGAGTGCATCAGCCACGAGCGTCAGACAGTTGTGTCCGCGCTGGTAGGACGTTTCGTCGATGGCAATGCTCGTCATGTCAGACAGGTCGATCTCGGCGAGCGCGAGTTCGACATAGCGTTTGCAAATGCTGTGCACCCGATGCCAGGACTCGCCGACGGTACGGACGACTGCGGTGAACGACATCTGCTGGGCGAGCATCGGCACCATTGCCTCGAACAGCAGCGTGAAGCCCATGGGCTCGCCGGTCCACTCGGGCTCGACGAGCGCCACGCGGCCGTCAGGCAGCTTGATGCGAGGAGGCGTGCGCACTTCGAGAAAGCAGTTGTGCTGGAAGAAGTTCAAGTGCCGGCAACACTTGACAACGGTGTCGTGCACGGGATGGCCGCCGGCGATCTCTGGATGTGGGAAGCGACTGTCGACAACGAAATCGATGCCGTTCACGAACCACGGATCACTGATACCCAAAGCCGTCTCGAACAACTTGCTATGCACGACTACCGTCGCTCACGTGCCAATCGGGCAATTTACCACCCACTCGAAATTCAACAGAGGAAAAATGGTGGATACCACTTTGGCGTCGATCTTTGCTGGTGTCTACGACGACCATGCCGAGTCGCTTACGGAGTTTGAGACACAGGCGTTCATCGGTCGTTTTGTGGGGCACATCCCGGACAAGCACTTCCGGATGATCAACTTCTACGGGTTTCTGGCGAACCGCGTCCGGGGCCAATCACTGGCTCAGTTGTGGCCCCATCATGAGGCACTGGCGCGCGCGAAAATTGTGAACTGACATCCGTCCGGAGACATGGAAAATGACCGATTTGAGCGCAATCATGTCTCATTCGCGATAGTCGTCGCCCCCCGTAGTGAGTGCGGCTCGTCGTCAGCCCGTTCGCCTGCACATGACGCGCCAGACACACTGGTTCTGACACTTTCAATTTCCTATGCGTCAAGCCCGAGCTGCGTTCGGGCGACTGCAGCACCGAGAGTATGATGGCCGCCGAGCGTGTCAAGATCGAAGCCTCACTGCCCAAGGGCGCATGCCTGGTCGCGCTCGACGAGCGCGGCCGCGACGTGGCCTTCGTGATCGGCGGTACCGACGGGCTCGATCCCGAGCTCAAAGCCCGCGCCGACCTGCTGCTGGGGATCTCGAACCTCACGCTGCCGCACGGCATGGTGCGCGTGTTGCTGACCGAGCAGCTTTACCGCGCGTGGAGCATCACGCAGAATCACCCCTATCGCCGCACATGACGCGCCGCGTTCGCGCGCCGTCATGTGCCCCGATGAGAACCATGACGATGTCCGACCGCCTCCTGCACGATTCGACTTACCCGTTCGTCTATAGCCTCGCAGAGCACGCGCTGGCAGAAGCTGCTGCTGCCGCGCGCCTTGATGAGGATGCCGAGGCGCTCGAGGCCGAGCTGGCCGGCGAGTCAGCCGACGACTACGTGGTGCGCGTGTGCTCGGCCAAGGCCGACGCAGCGTGCGCGGCTGGTAACCAGCGCGCTACAGGCCGCGCCGGTGCTGGTGGCCGACACCACCGTGACGATCGACGACAAGATCCTTGGCAAAAGCCAGCCTCGGCCAACGAAGCGCTAGCGATGCTGGCGCGCTACGTGGCCAGCGGCGAGCCGTTCGGCAAGGCCGGTGCCTATGCGTACCCAGGGCCGGGCCGCCGAGTTCGTCGAGCGAATCGACGGCTCGCATTCCGGTATCATCGGTCTGCATCTTTTTGAGACCGCCGCGCTACTGCGCGCGGCGCGCGTCGTCTTCTGAGCTCACCATGAACGAAGAAATCCTGATCAACATCACACCGCAGGAAACGCGGGTCGCGCTCGTGCAGCAAGGCGCGGTGCAGGAGCTTCACGTCGAGCGCACGCTCTCACGCGGCCGCGTCGGTAACATCTATCTCGGCAAGGTGGTGCGAGTGCTGCCGGGCATGCAGTCGGCCTTCATCGATATCGGCCTGGAGCGCGCGGCCTTCCTGCACGTGGCCGACATCTGGCAGCCGCGCCTGCCGGGCGACACGCACAACAGCGCGCCGCACCAGCCGATCGAGAAGACCGTGTACGAGGGCCAGACGTTGATGGTGCAGGTGATCAAGGATCCGATCGGCACCAAGGGCGCGCGGCTCTCAACCCAGGTCAGCATCGCCGGGCGCACCCTGGTATACCTGCCACAGGAGCCGCATATCGGCATCTCGCAGAAGATCGAGAGCGAGGCCGAACGCGAAGCGGTGCGCGCGCGCCTGACCGCCGTGATCCCGCCTGAGGAGAAAGGCGGCTACATCGTGCGCACCATCGCCGAGGACGCGACCGGCGAGGAACTGGACACCGACGTCACCTACCTGCGCAAGACCTGGGCCACCATCGTCGCGCAGGCGCAACGGCTGCCGCCCACCAGCCTGCTTTACCAGGATCTCGACCTGGGCCAGCGCGTGCTGCGCGATTTCGCCAACGACGACACCTCCAAAATCCAGGTCGATTCGCGCGAGACCTTCGCGCGGCTGTCGACCTTCGCGTGTGAGTTCACGCCAGCCGTCAGCGCCAAGCTGCATCACTACACGGGTGAGCGGCCGCTGTTCGATCTCTACAACATCGAGACCGAGATCCAGCGTGCGCTGTCGCGGCGCGTCGATCTGAAATCGGGTGGCTACCTGATGATCGACCAGACCGAGGCTATGACGACCATCGACGTCAACACGGGCGGTTATGTCGGCGCGCGCAACTTCGACGACACCATCTTCAAGACCAATCTCGAGGCCACGCATACCATTGCGCGGCATCTGCGGCTGCGCAATCTCGGTGGCATCATCATCATCGACTTCATCGACATGGAGAACGCCGAGCATCGCGACGCCGTGCTCGGCGAGCTGAAGAAGGCGCTGTCGCGCGATCACACGCGCGTGACGGTGAACGGCTTCTCGCAGCTCGGGTTGGTGGAGATGACGCGCAAGCGCACCCGCGAATCGCTCGCGCACGTGCTATGCGAGCCTTGCCCGGTATGCCAGGGCAAGGGGCAGGTGGAAACGCCGCGCACCGTTTGCTACGATGTGCTGCGCGAGATCCTGCGCGAGTCGCGGCAGTTCAATCCGCGGGAATTCCGCGTGATTGCCTCGCAGCAGGTGATCGACCTGTTCCTCGATGAGGAATCGCAGCGTTTGGCGATGCTAATCGACTTCATCGGCAAGCCGGTGTCGTTGCAGGTGGAATCAAATATGAGTCAGGAGCAGTACGATATCGTGTTAATTTGATACAAAAATAATTTAATGCAATGCTGATCAAGTGTCTGCATTCGCGATGTCGTCAAGCCTGCGTAGCGAATCGATCATGAATGAAGTTGTCCTG
>JAYFSB010000092.1:0-6804 GCA_040946865.1 Burkholderia sp. | reverse complement strand
TCGTTCATGATCGATTCGCTACGCAGGCTTGACGACATCGCGAATGCAGACACTTGATCAGCATTGCCTAAACATATCCTAGACACGAAACGGCCACCGCTGGTGATCAGTCCCGCATGCATGCGCGCGCCGCGCAGGCCGCGAAGCGCATGATGCCGAGCAACGGCACCTCGTGGCGCGGGAAGATCGGCGAAGCATCGAGATCGTGCTGCATCAGCGCGCGGGCCACCACGATCTCGCGCGCCACGTCCGCGAACACCCGAACACAACACCACGACCCGCACGTTGAAGCGGTGGATCAGCGCCGTGATGGCGGCCCGCCGCCACCTTGCCCACGCGCGCCAGCGTGACCATGCAGGGCACGCCGTTGGCCGTGCCCGATATAGGGGGTGATATTCGCGCAGACCGAGCGTGACCGTCTCGACGGCCCCTCGGCCTGCATTGCGGCGAAAATGCCGAACGGCCGTTTTTTATCGAATTGCATCGTCATTCGACCGCCTCGAGTTTTGCTATCGCCAGTGCCAGCCATTTCTCGCCGTGCCGCTTAAAACGGATCTGGGCCTTCGCGGCCGCGCCTTCACCTTCGAGGGCCGTCACCATGCCCTCGCCGAACTTGGTATGGAACACCGGCTGGCCGACCTTGAAGCCGCTGCCGCTCGCGCGCTGCGCATTGGCGAAGGCCGGCAGCGGCACCGACACCGCCGCGTCGACCACGCTCTCGCGCGAGCCGCCGCCGGGCCGCGAGAACCAGTTGCGGCCCCAGCCGGCGTTGTCGGAGCGGCCGCCCCAGCGGCTGCCGGCCTCGACCTGCAGCGTTAGCCACTTCAGCACCTGCTGCGGCAGTTCGTCGAAGAAGCGTGAGCGGATGTTGTAGCGCGTCTGGCCATGCAGCATCCGACTCTGCGCGAAGGACAGGTAGAGCCGCTCCTTGGCGCGCGTAATCGCCACGTACATCAGCCGACGCTCCTCCTCCAGGCTGTCCGATTCGAGCGCGCTGTTCTCGTGTGGGAACAGGCCGTCTTCGAGACCGGTGATAAACACTGCTGCGAATTCGAGGCCCTTGGCTGCGTGCACCGTCATCAGCTGCACCGCAGCCTGGCCGGCCTGGGCCTGATTGTCACCGGCCTCCAGCGAGGCATGCGAGAGGAAGCCAGCCAGCGGCGTCATAGTGTCGGGGTTCTGGGCCGGATCGCTCAGCTCGGCCTGCGCCGACACCTCATCCATCCCGCTGTCCAGCGAGATCGAACGTGCCGGCGTATCGAGCCCGTAGCCTTCCTCGCTGACGAAGGCGGTGGCCGCGTTGACCAGTTCCTGCAGGTTCTTCAGGCGGTCCTGCCCTTCGCGCTCGCTCTGGTAGAAATCGGCCAGGCCGCTGGCGCGCACCACATATTCGACGGTTTCGGGCAGGCTCATCTGCACGGTCTTGCCGCGCATTTTCGTAATCAAGTTGGCGAAAGCGCCGAGGCTGGTGCTGGCCTTGCCAGTCACATAGGGAATCGCTGCCACCATCGCGCAGTTGTAGAGGCGTGCGGCGTCGACCAGTTGCTCGATCGAGCGCGCACCGATCCCGCGCGTGGGGAAATTGACCACCCGCGCGAACGCGGTATCGTCGCTCGGGTTGTCGATCAGCCGCAGGTAGGCCAGCGCGTGCTTGATTTCCTGGCGCTCGAAGAAGCGCAGGCCGCCATAGACGCGATAGGGAATTCCGGCCGTCATCAGCGTGTGCTCGATCGCGCGTGACTGCGCGTTGCTGCGATAGAGCACCGCCACCTCGCTGCGCGCCATACCGCCGTTGATCAGCGAGCGGATCTCTTCAACGATCCAGCCCGCCTCCTGCGAGTCGGTGGCCGCCTCGTAGACGCGCACCGGCTCGCCATGCCCAGCGTCGGTGCGCAGGTTCTTGCCGAGCCGGTGCGAATTGTGCGAGATCAGGTGGTTGGCCGCATCGAGGATGTTGCCGCGCGAGCGGTAGTTCTGCTCCAGCCTGATCAGATTGCGCATCCGGAACTCGTCCTCAAAGTCGCGCATGTTACCGACGTTCGCGCCACGGAAAGCATAGATCGACTGGTCGTCGTCGCCTACCGCGAAGATCGCGTTCTGGCTGCCCGCCAGCAGCTTCAGCCAGGCGTACTGCAGCTTGTTCGTATCCTGGAACTCGTCGACCAGGATGTGCCGGAAGCGTGCCTGGTAATGCACGCGCAGCGGCACGTTCAAGCTCAGCAGCTCGTAGCAGCGCAGCAGCAGCTCGGGGAAGTCGACCACGCCCTCGCGCTGGCATTGCTGGTCGTAGGTCTGGTAAAGCTCGACAAACATCCGGTTAAAGTTGTCGGTGGCGTCCACCTTGTCCGGGCGCAGGCCTTGCTCCTTGGCATTGTTGATGAAGTACTGGACGTTCTTCTGCGGGTACTTCTCGTCGTCGATATTCGAGGCCTTCATCAGGCGCTTGATCGCCGAGAGTTGGTCAGCCGTATCCAGGATCTGGAAGGTCTGCGGCAGGCCGGCGTCGCGATAGTGCGCGCGCAGCATGCGGTTGCAGAGGCCGTGGAAGGTGCCGATCCACATGCCGCGCGTGTCGATCGGCATCATCGCCGACAGGCGCGAGAGCATCTCGCGCGCGGCCTTGTTGGTGAAGGTCACGGCCAGTACGGTGGACGGCGAGGCGAAACCCTGCTGGATCAGCCAGGCGATCCGCGTGATCAGCACGCGCGTCTTGCCGCTGCCCGCACCAGCGAGGATCAGCGCCGGCTTGTTCGGCAGCGTGACGGCAGCGTATTGTTCGGGATTCAGGTTGGCAAGCAGATCGGGCATGAAGAAGCGTGGGTATCGAACGAGACGGAAGAAAGGAGATAAAGCGCAAGGTCCACTATTATAGAACGGCCGCGCCCGCACGATCGGGCCGCCGCCGTGCCGCGCACGCCTCAGCGGGATGCGCATCCATTTATAATTATATGGTTCCCACATCAATCAAATCACGCATTCTTTCAGGCAATTCCGACCATGAGCGACAGCACGCTGGCGAAGAGTTTCGAGCCCCAGACCATCGAATCCCATTGGGGGCCGGAGTGGGAAAAGCGCGGCTACGCCGCTCCGAAGATCGATCCGACCAAGCCAGATTTCGCGATCCAGCTTCCGCCGCCGAACGTCACCGGCACGCTGCACATGGGGCACGCGTTCAACCAGACCATCATGGACGGCCTGACGCGCTACCACCGCATGCGCGGCGACAACACGCTGTGGGTGCCCGGCACCGACCACGCCGGCATCGCCACGCAGATCGTGGTGGAGCGCCAGCTCGACGCGCAGAAGGTATCGCGCCACGACCTGGGCCGCGAGAAGTTCATCGAACGTGTCTGGGAATGGAAAAAGAAATCGGGCTCGACGATCACGGGCCAGGTGCGCCGGCTCGGTGCCTCCACCGACTGGAACCGCGAATACTTCACGATGGACGACAGGCTCTCGAGCGTGGTACGCGAGGTGTTCGTGCAGCTCTACGAGCAAGGCCTGATCTATCGCAGCAAGCGTCTGGTCAACTGGGACCCGGTGCTGATGACGGCCGTCTCCGACCTGGAGGTGGTGAGCGAGGAAGAGAACGGCAGCCTCTGGCACATCAACTACCCGCTGGTCTCGGGCGAGGGGCACCTGACGGTGGCCACCACGCGCCCGGAAACCATGCTCGGCGACGTCGCTGTGATGGTGCACCCGGAAGACAAGCGTTACCGCCACCTGATCGGCCAGTCGGTACGCCTGCCGCTGTCGAACCGCGAGATCCCGATCATCGCTGACGACTACGTCGACCGCGAATTTGGCACCGGCGTGGTCAAGGTCACACCCGCGCACGACCTCAACGACTACCAGCTCGGCCAGCGCCATCAGTTGCCGCAGATCGAGATCCTCACGCTCGACGCGAAGATCAACGACAACGCGTCCGAGGCCTATCGCGGCTTGGACCGCTTCGAGGCGCGCAAGCGCGTGGTGACCGACCTGGAAGCGGCCGGCGTGCTCGACTCGATCAAGCCGCACAAGCTGATGGTGCCGCGCGGCGACCGTACCGGCGTGGTGATCGAGCCGATGCTGACCGACCAGTGGTTCGTGGCGATGAACAAGCCGGTGCCGGAAGGCTGCTTCCACCCGGGCAAGTCGATCACCGATGTGTCGCTCGAGGTGGTGCGCAACGGCCAGATCAAGTTCGTGCCAGAGAACTGGACCACCACCTACTACCAGTGGCTGGAGAACATCCAGGACTGGTGCATCTCGCGCCAGCTCTGGTGGGGCCACCAGATCCCAGCCTGGTACGGCGAGAACGGCGAGATCTTCGTCGCCCGCGACGAGGCCGGCGCACGCGCCAAGGCCGACACGGCGGGCTACAGCGGCGCGCTCAAGCGCGACGAGGACGTGCTCGACACCTGGTTCTCCTCGGCGCTGGTGCCGTTCTCCTCGCTCGGCTGGCCGAACGAGACGCCCGAGCTGAAGCACTTTCTGCCCTCCTCGGTGCTGGTCAGCGGCTTCGACATTATTTTCTTCTGGGTCGCCCGGATGGTCACGATGACGACGCATTTCACCGGCAAGGTGCCGTTTCACACCGTCTACATGCACGGGCTGGTGCGTGACGCGGAAGGTCAGAAGATGTCGAAAACCAAGGGCAACACGCTCGACCCGATCGACATCATCGACGGCATCGGCCTGGAGGAGCTAGTCGCCAAGCGCACCACGGGCCTGATGAACCCGAAGCAGGCAGCCTCGATCGAGAAGAAGACGCGCAAGGCATTCGCCGACGGCATCCCAGCCTTCGGCACCGATGCGCTGCGCTTCACGATGGCCTCGATGGCTACGCTCGGGCGCAACGTCAACTTCGACCTGGCGCGCTGCGAGGGCTACCGCAACTTCTGCAACAAGCTCTGGAACGCCACGCGCTTCGTGCTGATGAACTGCGGGGGCCACGACTGCGGCACGGCCAAGCCCGAGCTGTGCGACCCCGGCGACTGCAACCCCGGCAGCTACCTGGACTTCTCGGCGGCCGACCGCTGGATCGTCTCGCTGCTGCAGCGCGTGGAAGCCGACATCGCAAAGGGCTTCGACGACTACCGCTTCGACAACATCGCCAACAGCATCTACAAGTTCGTCTGGGACGAGTACTGCGACTGGTATGTCGAGCTGGCCAAGGTGCAGATCCAGAACGGCACACCCGAGCAGCAGCGCGCTACCCTCCGCACCCTGTTGCGCGTGCTGGAGACGGTGCTGCGCCTGGCGCACCCGATAATCCCGTTCATTACCGAGGCGCTCTGGCAGAAGGTCGCGCCGCTGGCGGGCTGCTACCCGATCGGCCAGACTGAAGGCGAGGCCTCGCTGATGGTGCAGGCCTACCCGGTGGCGGACCTGTCCAAGCTTGACGAGCAGTCCGAGCAGTGGGCGGCCGAGCTGAAGGCGGTGGTCGACGCCTGCCGCAACCTGCGCGGCGGGATGAACCTGTCGCCGGCTACCCGCGTGCCGCTGCTCGCCACCGGCGAGATCGAGCACCTGACCAGCTTCGCGCCCTACCTGAAGGCGCTGGCGCGCCTGTCGGAGGTCAGCATCGTGGCCGACGAGACCACGCTTGACAGCGAGGCGCAGGGCGCGCCGATCGCGATCGTCGGCGCGAACAAGCTGATGCTGAAGGTCGAGATCGACGTGAAAGCCGAACGCGAGCGCCTGTCGAAGGAAGTCGCGCGGCTCGAGAACGAGATTCGCAAGTGTGAGGCCAGGCTCGGCAACGAGGCCTTCGTGGCCAAGGCCCCGCCGGTGGTGGTCGAACAGGAGCAGAAACGGATCGCTGAATTCCGTGGCGCGCTCGACAAACTGGGCGCACAGCTAGCCCGTTTGCCAGCATAAGAAGGTATTTTCTAGTCATTTGAAGTCACAATGATCGGCGTAACAAAGGACGGTTTCAAGGTTGAAGTGCAACAGAAGCCCGTTGCGCCCGAAGGACATCCCCCAAGGCAACGATGTCATGATGATGCTGACGAACATCGAACGATTCGGGCATGAACAGTTGGTCGGACACGTCCAGCCCAAGCTCTTGCGCGGGCGGGTGTTCATCTGCCGCGATGTCATCGAGCTCGGCCTGGGAGAACACGGCCAGATCCGTACCCTTGGCATGTACTGGCGCAGCAGCCCGTTGGTGTTCTCGTTGCGCCCGTGCTGCCAAGGGCTATGCGAATCAGCGATAGTAGACCTTGATGCCCGTGGTCTCGCAGAGCTGCTCATGTCTGGCCATCTCCCGTCCCTGATCATAGTTCATGGAAAGAACGGCGCTGAGCATCGATGCGGTGCAGGATCATGCCGAACGAAGTGACGGCGGCGTCGGTGGTGGCGTTCTCCATTTTGCCCAGGGTGACGTGCAGCGAGGTGCGCTCGACCAGCGTCGCGACCAGACGCATGATGCGCGCCCTTGATCAGGTCGCCTTCCCAGTGCCCCGGCACGATCCGCTCGTCGATCTCAGCCGGACGATCGTGGATGCTCTGCCCCGGCGGTCTTCGCCCCGCGCCCGGGGCCGCCGGCGCTTGCGGACCTGTCGCAGACAGGCGATCAGTTCGAGAAAGTACCGCTCTCACGCAGTAACTGCTCGACCGTCGCCCACAGCGGCCCCTGCGGGTCCAGTCGGCGGGATTGTTGCGGCCGAGCCTGCCATGCAACTGGCAGCGCGCTGCTGGGCGAGCGGCGCATGTCACAGCCGTTATAGCGCAATTCGCCGCTGATCGAACTCGGCGCGGGGGGGGGGGGGGGGGGGGGGGGGGGGGGGGGGGGGGGGGGGGGGGGGGGGGGGGGGG
>JAYFSB010000091.1:0-6826 GCA_040946865.1 Burkholderia sp. | reverse complement strand
CCGCGTTGAAATCGATGCCGTTCACGAACCACGGATCGCTGATACCCAAAGCCGTCTCGAACAACTTGCTATGCATGGTTACCGTCGCTCACGTGCAAATCGGGCAATTTACCACCCACTCGAAATTCAATAGAGGCGCTTTTTCATGGTGGCCGGTTCCGGCTCCCACCGGGTTCACTGGTTGTGTTTCTGACACGCAACATTCTCGGCTAAACCGCCACCGCCTTCTCAAAATTCCGTCTGCCCGCCGTACACCACTTTCGACAATAACTCACACGCTGCATGGCGACTGAGTAACAGTCCCGCCCTGCAAGGCACCCTCGCCAATCGCTATCTTGGCTCTCTCGGCCTTCCATCGTTACGTAAATAGCCGGTCACCTGATCCAAACCACCGTGTACGGACCCGTACGCACGGTGGTGGGAGGGTCGGGGCCGCGAGGTCTGCTGCCCCTTATAATCCCGATCGCCAACCGACGGCCAGCCTCCGTTCGGGGCCGCACACCCGGGCGTGAAGTGCTTATTCTGCAACAGCTGCATCATCTTTGCCGGCGACCTCCGGCCGCAGCCAGCTCTCGACCAGAACATGAGCCTCATCGATCCCGGTACGCTTGAGCGCCGAGAACGGCTGGCAGGTCAACGCGCCTTCATACCCTGCGTCGCGATAGGCCTCGAGTGCCTTCTTCGTATTGCGCAGCGCGTTGCCACTTTCCTGGCGGGTCAATTTGTCGCACTTCGTCAGCAAGGTGTGGATCGGCTTGCCGGTCGGCGTGAACCACTCGATCATGCGGCAGTCGAGCTCGGTCAGCGGCCGGCGCGAATCCATCATCAGGATCATCCCACACAATTGGGGCCGGGTTTTTAGGTAGGCTGACAACAGCGTTTCCCAGTTCGCCTTGGCCGCGCTGGACACTTCCGCGTAGCCATAGCCGGGCAGGTCGACCAGGTTTGCGACCGGCTCGGCGGCCGGGCCGACCGAGAAGTAGTTGATGTGCTGAGTGCGGCCCGGCGTCTTCGAGGCGAAGGCGAGCCGCTTCTGGTTGCAGAGGATGTTGATCGCCGTCGATTTGCCCGCATTGGACCGGCCGGCGAACGCGATTTCTGGGACCACGGTGGGCGGCAGGTCGCGCAGATGATTGACGGTCGTGTAGAAACGGGCTTGATGGAGCAGGAAGGCCATGAGTGCGAATGGGGCGAGAGCGCGGTTCGACCACGCGCGTGGAGGCGGGAAGTCCGGCAACGATCCGGACGGCCATTGCGCGCGGTAATCCGCGCAGTAACCCTGATAGCCGGAACAGGGCTTTAAACGCGGCGATTTCAAGGTTGAAGTGCAACAACAGAAGCGGGTTGCGCCCGAAGGGCATCCCCCAAGGCAACGATTTCATGATGATTCTGACGAACATTGCACGATTCGGGCATGAACAGTTCGGCCGGACACGTCCAGATCCGTACCCTTGGGCATGTACTGGCGCAGCAGCCCGTTGGTGTTCTAGTTGTGCCCGTGCTGCCAAGGGCTATGCGGATCAGCGAAGTAGACTTTGATGCCGGTGGTCTCGCAGGGCTGCTCATGACTGGCCATCTCCCGTCCCTGATCATAGGTCATGGAAAGACGGCGCTGGGAGTCGATGCGGTTCAGGATCATGCCGCACGAAGTAACGGCGGCGTCGGTAGTGGCGTTCTCCATCTTGCCCAGGGTGACGAACAGCGAAGTGCGCTCGACCAGCGTCGCGGCCGAAGACACATTATGTGCGCGTCCTTGATCAGGTCGCCTTCCCAGTGCCCCGGCACTATCCGCTCGTCGATCTCAGCCGGACGATCGTGGATGCTACCCGGCGGTCTTCGCCCTGCGCCCGTGGCCGCCAGCGCTTGCGGGCCTGTCGCAGACAGAGGCGATTAGTTCCGCTCGCAACTGGCCGCGTGGCAGAGCGTACAATGCGGTGTAGATCGTTTCGCGACTGGTCAGCAGGGTCGGCTCATCGGGGTTCATGTTTCGCAGTATGCCCGCGATCTGTTCGGGAAAGTGCCGCTCACGCAGCAACCGCTCGACCGTCGCCCACAGCGGCTCCTGCGGGTCCAGTCGGGCGGATTGTTACATGGGCCCTCTGCCAGGCAACTGGTGCGCTACTGGGTGAACGGCGCACGATAACCGCCAGCGAGCAACAGACAGCCCGGTCCCTGCTTCGCGGCCGATTCCGGTGCACGCTAGCCGTTACGGCGCAATTCGCGGCTGATCGAACTCGGCGCGTGATGCAAGCTTGCAGGCAATTGCCTGCAGCTTGCATCCCTGCTCAAGGCTCAGCTGGATCAGCGTGCGCTCTTCACAACTCAGGTGTTTGTAGGTTCCCATCGTAACACGCAACACAATACCCTCGGTAGGTGTTGCACTTCAGATTTGAGACCGCCCACTTTATTGTACTATAGGTACAATAAAGCAGTTTTCTCGAAGCCGTGTAGGCCTCTGTTGCAGGCGCTCTCTACGGTAGACTGAGTGCCGCCGTTTGCAGAACCTCAAATTCCCACAAGGCGAAACATGGCGTGCGAATGAATCGACTGTGCAAGTCTCTGATAACGCTTCAGGTGGCTGTATAGTTCGTGAGTTTCGTGGTTCAGGCATATGCGGCGGATGTGGCCAAGCCGGATCTGGACCGCGGCATGGCGATGGCAGTCTGCGCGTCGTGCCGTGCCACGATGTCGACGTAAACAGCTCCACGGGCGCGAAGGGGTCATCGCGCTGGGGCAGAAGGATCTACCACCGCGGCGGGATCGCCGAGAAGGGTGCGCTGGCCTGTGCGAGCTGACACGGTCCAATCGGATAGGGAATTCCTGTACAGGATCCGGGCCTGTCGGACAGCGAAGTGAAGGCGGTCGCCGATTACACCGCTGGCCTGCACTGAGCGCCCGTCAACGGGTATCTGGCGCAGGAGCGAAGAAAGAAAGGGTGGGGCGCTACCGCCAGGCGGGGTGTCTTGCCCTTTTTTGTTGTCAGTCGGAGTGTGAATGAGCGTTACCACGCAATGCATCGAGGCCAGGACGCGTCGCCGCGCGCTGAATACCGCGACCGAGGTGATCAGCTCGATGCGCTTCGCGATCACGCTGCTGGTCGTGCTGGCGATCGCGAGCATCATCGGTACAGTGCTCACGCAGGACGAGCTCTATCCGAACTACGTGAACCAGTTCGGCCCATTCTGGGCCGACATCTTCCGCGCGATCGGCCTCTATACTGTCTACAGCGCCTGGTGGTTCATGCTGATCCTGCTATTCCTGATGGTCTCGCTGTCATTCTGCGTGCTACGCAACGGCCCCAGGATGCTGGCCGACGTGCGCAGCTGGAAGGACAAGGTGCGGGAGAGCAGCCTGCGCGCCTTCCACCACAAGGCCGAGTTCGCCATACCCGGCGAGCGCGCGCAAGTGGTCCGGGCGCTTGCCGGCTTCGTCGCCAAGGCCGGCTACAAGCATGTGATCCGCGAATCTGAGGGTGCCACGCTGATCGCGGCCAAGCGCGGCGCGATGACCAAGTACGGCTATATCGCCGCCCACCTGGCGATCGTGGTGATCTGCATCGGCGGTCTGCTCGACAGCAACCTGCCGATCCATTTCCAGGTGTGGCTGTTCGGCAAGTCGCCCGTCAACACTGCGGCGATCAGCGGGATCGGGCCCGAGCACCGGCTGTCGGCCTTCAACCCGACCTTCCGTGGTTATGCCTGGGTGCCCGAGGGGCAGTACGTCTCGACCGCGATCCTGAATCAGCCGAACGGCTCGCTGATCCAGGACCTGCCGTTTTCGATCCGGCTCGACCAGTTCATCGTCGACTACTACTCGACCGGCATGCCCAAGCTGTTCGCCAGCGATATCGTGGTGATCGACCGCGAGACCGGCAAGCGCATCGCGACGCGCGTCGAGGTCAACAAGCCTTTTACCTACAAGGGCGTGTCGATCTACCAATCGAGCTTCCAGGACGGCGGCTCGCAAATGCAGATGACGGCCTTCCCGATGTCGGGCGCGAGCGACAAGACCTTCCCCGTCAACGGCGTGATCGGCAATGCGGTGCCGCTGGCCGGCCATGCCGGTGAGAGCATCGAATTCGCCGACTTCCGCGCCATCAACGTCGAGAACGTCACTGACACGAGCGGCAAGACCGACGTGCGCGGCGTCGGCACCATGCATTCGCTCAAGGAAGCACTCGACGAGCGGCTCGGCTCGGGTGCCAAGGCCTCGACGCTGGTGAACCTGCACAACGTCGGCCCCTCGGTCCAGTACAAAGTGCGCGGCCAGGATGGCCAGGCACGCGAATTCAACAACTACATGCTGCCGGTCGAGATCGGCGGCGACCGGCTGTTCCTGGCCGGCGTGCGGCTGAGCCCGAACGACCCATTCCGCTACCTACGCATCCCCGCCGACGCCGACGATTCGGTCAACGAATGGATGCGTATGCGCGCCGCGCTCGAGGATCCGGCGGTGCGCAGCGAGGCGGCGGCGCGCTTCGCGCAGGCCTCGCTGCCGAGCGCCGATGCGGGCTTGCGTAAGCGGCTCGACGACAGCGCGCTGCGTGTCCTGATCCTTTTCGCCGGCACCGACCCGAGCGTAGGTCGCCAGACCGACGGCCCCACCACGGGGGGCTTCCAGGCGATGGCGGGCTTCATCGACCAGTCGGTGCCCAAGGCCGAGCAGGAGAAGGCCGCCGGCCTGCTGCTGCGCATGCTGGAAGGCGCGATGTGGCAGGTCTGGGAGGTCGCGCGCGAACAAGCGGGCGTGGTGCCGGTTATGCAGACGGCTGAGACGGCGCGCTTCGTGCAAAACGCCATCAACGCGCTGTCGGACAGCTTTTTGTACGGCGCGCCGGTCTATTTGCGTCTCGATTCATATAAGCAGGTGCAAGCTTCGGTATTCCAGTTGACACGCGCGCCTGGTAAAAATCTGGTGTATCTTGGTAGCCTGCTACTGGTGTTCGGCATCTTCTCCATGTTTTACGTGTGCGAACGTCGGCTCTGGCTCTGGCTCAAGGACACGCAGGCAGGCGTGGGTGTCGTGATGGCGATGTCGACGGTCCGCCGCACATTCGATTTCGAGAAAAAATTCGCGCAGATGCGCGACGCGGTGGGTACGGTGCTCGGTGCCGAACCCGTCGCCGAGGTGCCTGCCGAGCGCGATGCCGACCTCCACGATTCCCCACGGTAACGTCATGGATCTGACCCAGGCTTCAGCCGCCGCGCTGTTCGATCAGCGTCCCTTCTACCGCCGCCTGTCCCTCGTCGACTGGCTATTCGCGCTGGCGATGGTGGCGGGTGCCGGCTTTGCCCTGGTACACTACCAGGCGTACATGGACTACTACGACCAGGCGGTGATGGCGGGTGCGACCGTCGTGCTGGTCGGGCTAGGTTGGCGCTGGAAGCCGGCCCGGCTGCTGATGGCCCTGATCGCGGCACTCTCGCTGCTGGCGCTGAATCTTTATCACGGCGATCTGTCCCGGGCTGATTCGACCTCCTTCCTCAAGTACTTCCTGTCGAGTCAGTCTGCCATCCTGTGGATGAGCGCGCTGTTCGTGTTCGCCACCGTGTTCTACTGGATCGGCCTGCTGAGCCGTTCGCCGATCGATGCCGCGATTGGCCAGAAGATGACCTGGGCCGCGGTGCTGATGGGCTTCACTGGGCTGACGGTGCGTTGGTACGAGTCCTACCTGATCGGTATCGACATTGGCCATATCCCAGTCTCGAACCTCTACGAAGTGTTTGTGCTGTTCAGCCTGATCACGGCCCTGCTCTACCTCTACTATGAAGGCCATTACGGCACGCGCGCGCTGGGTGCCTTTGTGCTTCTGGTGATCAGCGCGGCGGTCGGTTTCCTGATGTGGTACTCGATCGCGCGCGACGCGCAGCAGATCCAGCCGCTGGTGCCGGCGCTGCGGAGCTGGTGGATGAAGATCCACGTACCGGCCAACTGCATCGGCTACGGCAGCTTCGCGCTGTCGGCGATGGTCAGCGTCGCCTACCTGCTCAAGGAACGCGGCGAGCTTGCCGATCGACTGCCGGCGCTCGAGGTGCTTGACGACGTGATGTACAAGTCGATCGCGGTCGGCTTCGCGTTCTTCACGATCGCTACCATCCTCGGCGCGCTGTGGGCCGCCGAAGCCTGGGGCGGCTACTGGAGCTGGGACCCGAAAGAAACCTGGGCGCTAATCGTCTGGCTCAACTACGCGGCCTGGCTGCACATGCGCCTGATGAAGGGACTGCGTGGCGGCGTGGCCGCCTGGTGGGCGCTGACGGGCCTGCTGGTCACGACCTTCGCCTTCCTCGGCGTGAACATGTTTTTGTCGGGGCTGCACAGCTACGGTAAGCTGTAAGCGTCGCCCACGCGTCACCTCAAACCGATTCGGAAACCGCGGCCGCTTCTGCCTGGACGCGCGGCGGTGGATTCACGTATCGCCGCCGGCTTCGGGAGCCAGCGTGGAGACGCTCATGTTGATCAGGACTACCCGCCGGCACCTGCTTGCCGGTGACGACATTCCGCGCGGCGAGATTACCTAACCCGCCGTCTTCGCGGCCTGCCGCACAGCGCGCTGGCGAGCTACCGTTCGCCGAACCTCTCCGCGCACGCGCTTTGGTCGTGACCACCAACGTGAAGCTTGTGGTGCCCGACAATGTCACGCCTTACAAGGACGTGATCACCTACAACAACAACTGGATCTTCGCGGAATTGTGTGGATAAAACGGCTATTCGTAAAAGTGGATTGAAACGGGATCAAAGCTCCCCCGCCGCAATCATGCGGATGAGTGTTGAAATGTCTGCGCCGTAGTTCTTGGGCGGCGGTGGTGCCTTGTGTTGGTCGGCCTCC
>JAYFSB010000090.1:0-6830 GCA_040946865.1 Burkholderia sp. | reverse complement strand
CTTGCTCGGGTCATATCCACCGATCTATAACGGCTGGACCACGGGGACGGTGAACTTGATCAGCATTGCCTAAACACGTTTTTTTAAATGTAAACAGACCCTAATGAGATGTGGGACACCGATGGTGCCAAGGTTCAAACCGTCATAAGGGTCTGGTCTGGATCTTCGCTGCGGTCGATCATTGCGACGCAGCGTGCGTGGGCATCCACGTCACCAAGGTGGACCGACCGCTTTGCCGCACTGAAGCCAATCAGCCAAGGGGTACACACGAGCCGTTTGGATCGGTCGAAGCTGACGCCGGCCGCGGGACTGTCCCTGCGAATGGATCCACGGCTCGCAGTACACGTCGGACGACTTCCGCGCCCAGATCAAAGTTCTGGGGAATTACGCCGCGCTACGCCTTCGTTGCCGAGCCGCAGGCCAACGCGGCGTCGCCGAGCGTTTCAATCGGACCATGAAGGAACAGGCTATCCACAGACGTCTGTTCAAAAACGTTGAAGAAGTTCGTGTTGCCGCCATCGCGTTCAAGGATCGAGACAATCACGAATGACCTCTCGAAAAACTGGGTTTTAAGTCCACCCTCGAAGCCCGTCAGGCAGCGCTCTTGCCACTTGCCGCTTGATCGCAAAATCGTGTCTAAACAACCGGATCCGGTACAGCCCTCGACCGATTGATTTCACGTTGCTGTACTGCTTAAGCGTAGCGGCAAGCTTCGCTTCAACTGCCTGCTGGATAATCTGTCGCGCATCCTGTTGGATTAGCTCGTCGAGCACGCTCTTCGTTTTTGCTTTACCGCGGTTCGCTTCTTTCGTAGGCTTTTTCATGGTGGCCGGTTCCGGCTCCCGCCGGGTTCGCTGGTTGTGCTTCTGACACGCAACATTCTCAGCTAAACTGCCACCGCCTTCTCAAAATTCCGGCTGCCCGCCGTACACCACTTTCGACAATAACTCTCATCAACGCGACATCATGTTTATGCTGACGTTATGCATGATCCACAGCGAGCCGACGATCAGGATCATGACCGTCAGGACCGTGTAGACGAACGCGGTCAGGTTCCAGCGCTGACCCGACGACGACGTGTTCATATGCAGGAAGAAAATCAGGTGGACGACGATCTGCACGGCAGCCAACACGGCCAGCGCGATGACCATCGTGGTGGTCGACGCGAGCCAGCCGCCAAGCACCGCGCCGAACGAGGCGGCCGTCAGGATCACCGACAGCACGAAGCCGACCAGGTAACTGCTTAGGGTGCCGTGCGAGGCATCGTCGTGGCCGTCATGGGCAGGAGAATGAGCCATTTAGATCACACTCACGAGGTAGACAAAAGTAAACACACAGATCCAGACGATGTCCAGAAAATGCCAGAATAGCGACAAGCACGTCAGGCGACGGATGTCCTGTTCCGACAGCTGCGAGTTGCGCGCGATCTGGAACAGCAGCACGACCATCCAGATCATGCCCATCGTCACGTGCAGACCGTGGGTCGCGACCAGCGTGAAAAACGACGACAGGAATGCGCTGCGGCCCGGGCCGGCACCTTCTTCGATCAGGTGCATGAACTCGCGGATTTCCATGCACAGGAACGAAGTGCCCAGGATAAAGGTGACCGCCAGCCAGCAGAACACCGCGCCGCGCTTGTTGCGGTGCGCGCCAATCATCGCGAAGCCGTAGGTGATCGAGCTCAGCAGCAGAGCCGCCGTTTCGAGCGCCACGCCCGGGATGTCGAACAGATCCTGGGCGGTCGGGCCGCCGGCGAACTGGTGTTGCATCACCGCGAACACAGCGAACAGCGAGCCGAACAGGATACAGTCGGTCATCAGGTACAGCCAGAAGCCCCATACCGAGTGCGACGGCGGGTGGTGATACTCTGCCGCGTGGTGATGACCGGCAGTCAAAGTGGTTTGTGACATCTCAGTTGGCCTCCAGTTCCGCTTCAGCAGGCCGTGCCGCGATACGTGCGCTGCCATGCTGCTCTTCGAGCTTCCGCACCGTATCGGCCGGAATGTAGTAGCCCTCGTTTTTTTGCGAGCTGTAGATGATCGCGGTCGCAACGATACCGACGAAGCCGAGGATCGCCAGCCACCAAATGTGCCAGACACCGGCGAAGCCCAGCACCAGCGCGAACATGCCGATGAAGAAACCCGCGCTCGTGTTCGAAGGCATGTGTATGTCCTCGTACTGCTGGCCCTTCTCCAGACCGAAACCCAGGCCGCGTTCCTTGCGGTACGCGACTTCGTCGAGCTCGTGGATGGTCGGGATGATCGCAAAATTGTACGAGGCCGGCGGCGACGAGATCGCCCATTCCAGCGTGCGGCCGTTCCACGGATCGCCAGACACGTCACGGTTGCCCGGCAGGTTGCGGTCGTGGATCGAGACATACAGCTGCAGCAGCTGGTGAACGATGCCGATCAGCACCAGCACTGCGCCGAACAGCGCGACCAGCATCCACGGATGCCATGCCGGATTGTCGTAGTGGTTCAGACGACGCGTCACGCCCATGAAGCCGAGCACGTACAGCGGCGTGAAGGCGAAGATGAAGCCCATCTGCCAGAACCAGAAAGCACGCTTGCCGAGCTTCTCGTTGAGCTTGAAACCGAAGGCCTTCGGGAACCAGTAGTTGAAACCCGCCAGGTAGCCGAACAGCACGCCACCTATAATCACGTTGTGGAAGTGAGCGATCAGGAACAGGCTGTTGTGCAGCACGAAGTCGGCACCCGAGATCGCCATCATCACACCGGTCATACCACCGACCGTGAAGGTGATCATGAAGCCCAGCGTCCAGAGGATCGGCGCGGTGAATTCCAGGCGACCGCGGTAGATTGTGAACAGCCAGTTGAAGATCTTCACGCCGGTCGGGATCGCGATGATCATCGTGGCGATGCCGAAGAACGCGTTGACGTCGGCACCAGAACCCATCGTGAAGAAGTGGTGCAGCCACACGAGGAAGGACAGGACCATGATCGCGCAGGTGGCGTAGACCATCGTCTTGTAGCCAAACAGCGGCTTCTTGGCGTAGGTCGACACGACTTCCGAGAACACGCCGAACGCCGGCAGGATCAGGATGTACACTTCGGGGTGACCCCAGGCCCAGATCAGGTTCAGGTACAGCATGGCGTTGCCGCCCCCGTCATTCGTGAAGAAGTGCATCCCGAGGTAACGGTCGAGACCGAGTAGCGCCAGCGTGATGGTCAGGATCGGGAACGCGGCCATGATCAGCACGTTGGTGCAGAGCGCAGTCCAGGTGAACACCGGCATCTTCATTAGCGTCATGCCGGGCGCGCGCATCTTGATGATAGTCACGAAGAAGTTCACGCCGGTCAGCAGCGTGCCGACACCCGAGATCTGCAAGGCCCACAGATAGTAGTCGACCCCTACCCCTGGACTGAACTGCAGCTCCGAGAGCGGCGGATAGGCCAGCCAGCCGGTCTGCGCGAATTCGCCGATGAAGAGCGAGATCATCAGCAGCACCGCACCGACCGCCGTCATCCAAAACGACAGCGAGTTCAGGAACGGGAAGGCCACGTCGCGCGCGCCGATCTGCAGCGGCACCACCAGATTCATCAGTCCCACCATGAAGGTCATTGCCATGAAGAAGATCATGATGACGCCGTGCGCGGTGAAGATCTGATCGTAGTGGTGCGGCGGAAGATAACCCGGCGCGTCGTACGCGAAGGCCAGCTGGGTACGCATCATGATTGCATCGGCGAAGCCGCGCAGCAGCATGATCAGGGCGACCACGATGTACATCACGCCCAGATGTTTGTGGTCGACACTCGTCAGCCACTCGGTCCAGAGATATTTCCACTTACCGAAGTAAGTCACGAGGCCCAACACCAGCGCCCCGACGATGCCGACGCCGAGCGCCGTGATCACGAGGATCGGCTCGTGATACGGAATCGCGTCGAGTGTAAGTTTTCCGAACATACTTACCCCTTCGTCGTACTGCACGACGCATCATTGAATTCCATGACGTGGCCGTTGTTGTACTTGCCAATAATGTTATTGAACAGGCGCGGATCGATGGTCGAGAAGAAGCGGACCGGATCTTTTTCGCTCGGCTTGGCGACGCTCGCGTACTCGGTCATGTTCAGGCGCTGCGGCGTGGCCTTGACCCTCTGGACCCACGCGTTGAAGTCAGCCTGCGAGGTAGCCAACGTGCGGAACTTCATGTCGGAAAAGCCCTTGCCGCTGTAGTTGGCGGACAGGCCGGCGTAGTCGCCTGCGTGGTCGGCGATCAGGTGCAGACGCGTCTGCATGCCGGCCATCGCGTACACCTGGGTACCGAGCTGCGGGATGAAGAACGAGTTCATCACCGAATCCGACGTGATGCGGAAGTTGACCGGCGTACCGACCGGAATCGCGAGCTGGTTCACCGCGGCAATACCCAGATCCGGGTAGATGAACAGCCACTTCCAGTCGAGCGCGATGACTTCGACGTTGATCGGCTTCACATTCGACTCGAGCGGCTTGTACGGATCCAGCGCATGCGTCGAAGTCCAGGTGAGGATGCCAAGATACAAAATAATCAGCGTCGGAACCGTCCAGATCACGACTTCGATCGCGTTCGAATGCGCCCATTTCGGCGCATACGTCGCGCTGCGGTTGGACGCGCGATAGTGCCACGCGAACAGCAGCGTGAGCACGATCACCGGAATCACGACGATCAGCATAACCCACGTCGAAGTCCAGATCAGCGACTTCTCTGCGGCCCCAACGCTGCCCTTCGGTTCCAGTACGTCAAAGTTGCAACCGGATAGACAGACAAGCAATCCGGTACCCAATAAAAGCAATGTGCTTCTAAGTGCTTTTCTATTCATCACATTTGCCTGATTTTACACGTGGTCGATTAGTACGAACCGGTTATGCCACGATTCGTGCAAACGCACGCATCATAAAGCCATTGGAGTGGATGGAGTAAGAAAAAGCGATGAATCTTAGCAAATGATCCTTACCAAAACTCACCGCGCGACACGTTGCCACATCAAGTAACTTTGTCGGCCGTCGCCCGTGGCGTCCCGCGGACGATAGCACAACCGCACTCACCCCCTGAGAGCCGGGCTCGGCATCGACGATCAGGTCGGCGTGCGCACCTCCGTCTGAACGTTGATGGTGGAAGCCGCCGATGTGCCCAAGCCGTCCTGGGCCGCATTGGCACGCTGCTCGAGCTGCGCGACGATGCTGGCGGCGGCTCAGATCGATCAGCTTATCGACGCACTCGTGCTTGATCGTGCCGAACATCACCCGCTTGAGCGCCCAGAGCGTGTAGGCCGCGCTCAGGATCAAGGTCAGCGCGGTGATCGCGCCGATCCAGAAGTTTACACGCACCGCGCCCATGATCACCAGGAATTCGCCGACGAAGCTCGAGGTGCCGGGCAGGCCGACGTTGGTCATCGCGAACAGCGCTAGGCGTGGCATGGTGTTGACTATCCCGCTGTATTCGACGTGCGCGCGCGTCTGTCTTAGTGCGATCGTAAAGCGCTCCCCACGCAGAGGAACACGCCAAGCGTGACCAGGCCCATGTGGGCGACCGTCGAGTAGGCCAGCATCTTGGCCATGTCCTTCTGCGCCAGCGCCAGCAGTCTGGCATAGATCAGATCGCCGCGATCGCGATAGACCGATCATCACGGGTGCCAGGTAGTGGGCGGCACCGGTCGGGCCGTCGGTGCAAACGTCCTGCAGCCAGGTATGCACCGGCCCATCGGCACCTTCACCGCGAAGGCCGCGAAGAAGCCGAGAAACACCAGCAGCTGCTGCATGAAGCCGAGGTGGGCCTTCTGCCAGACCGCCATGTCGAACGTGTGTGTCACGCCGAACAGGTAGAGCATCGCGGCCAGCACCAGCAGCGAGCCGGCGAACGAGATGAAGAAGAACTTGATGGCCGCGTAGGTGCGGTTCGCGTGGCCCCAGGTGCTGATCAGTACGAACAGGGGGATCAGCGTGGCCTCGAAGAAGATGAAGAACAGCATGCCCGTCGAGCGACGTCAACACGCCGATCATCAGGCCCGACAGGATCAGGAAGGAGCCGTGGTACTGGGCCACGCGGGTGGTCACCGTCACCGATTCCCAGGAGGCGATCACGATCTCACCAGGGTGGTGAAGGCCGACAGCACCACAAGCCACAGCGACAGCCCGTCCACGCCCATCCGCCATGCCGAACCGAACGCCAACAGCCAGGGCTTGTATTTGGTGAACTGTGAGCCGCGGTGTTGTGCGCCTCGAAGCTGGCGACCAGCGGCAAGGTCACCAGCAGACCGACGATCGTGCCCACCAGCACGAGCCACCGAGCCCGATGCGGATAGCGATCCGATGCGCAGGATGGCCACGCCAAACACGATCGGTGTCCAGATCGCAAGGCTCAGGAATGGTACAGATTGCATGGCGGCAAAACCCTATGAAAACTTGGTTAGAGAGTCGTTCGACCGAAACAAAAGAAACACAATATTTGTAATGTTCGCTCGCTCAAAACGGCGAAGCGTCCGTAGCGTAATGAAATTGAAAGTTATGCAACAAGAGTGGCCACACTGCACCAGTGTTATCGAGGATAAAGGCAAGTGCGACGTTTTGTATCGCAATATTTTGTTGCATTTTTTCTATGAATCGAAGCATTCGATTTTATTGAGTTTTTTCTCTTCAAAAAAGAGCAGGATCAATCAAGCAGCTTCAAAGATGGGCTTGACAAATCAAAATTTGCTTCAATTTAAGGCAATGCTGATCAAGTGTCTGCATTCGTGATGTCGTCAAGCCTGCGAAGCCAATCGATCATGAACGAAGTTGTCCTGGTTTGTTGTCGGTCGTCCTGGGTGCCATTCAGATGATCGGCGGGCCCCAGG
>JAYFSB010000089.1:0-6871 GCA_040946865.1 Burkholderia sp. | reverse complement strand
TGCCTTGCTCGGGTCATATCCACCGATCTATAACGGCTGAACCACGGGGACGGTGAACTTGATCAGCATTGCCTTAAGCGTTTTTGCCGCGTATCCACTCGATATGACAAGCTTGCCGAGAGCTATCTCGTGTTTGCATCGCTTGCCTGCGTGTTTGGGTCAGTCGTAAATGTGAACACTGCCTAGGATTATGATTCGGGCGTCCTTTGCGACTATCCGGCTTCTCTGTGTCTAACAAAGTAGTGTTCATCACTTCGAAAATGATGGGCATCACTTTGGCGTCGATCTTTGCTGGCGTATACGACGGCCATGCCGAGTCGCTTACGAAGAGAGTCAGGCTGAAGAACATCCGTAACCTCGCCGCGTGGAACATCGATGGGCGTCAGTTCATTCTCCGCCTTGCCTGACAAGGGCTTTCATGCGGATATCCTACCGAACGACCGGGGCATGCCTGGCAGCAGGTCACTGGCGGTTATAATCGCCGATTCTTTCCTTCCCGCTGCCGACCGCGTTCGGCCATCTAGTTACCGTTTATGACCCGTCCTGTCCGTACCCGCTTCGCTCCAAGCCCGACCGGCTTCATCCACCTCGGCAACATCCGTTCGGCCCTTTATCCATGGGCTTTTGCCCGCAGCACCCAGGGTGCCTTCGTGCTGCGCATCGAGGACACGGATCTCGAACGTTCGTCGGAGGCTTCGGTCGACTCGATCCTCGAGGGCATGAAGTGGCTCAATCTCGATTTTGACGAGGGCCCGTTCTACCAGATGCAGCGCATGGATCGCTATCGCGAGGTGCTTGCGCAGATGCGCGAGCAGGGCCTGGTCTATCCGTGCTACATGTCTACCGAGGAGCTGGATGCGCTGCGCGAACGCCAGCGCGAGGCCGGCGAGAAGCCGCGCTACGACGGTGCCTGGCACCCGGAGCCGGGTAAGGTGTTGCCTGAGCCGCCGGCCGGCGTGCAGCCGGTGCTGCGCTTCCGTAACCCGTTGACTGGCTCGGTGGTGTGGCACGACGCGGTGAAGGGCAGGATCGAGATCTCCAACGAGGAGCTCGACGACCTCGTGATCGCGCGTCCCGACGGCACGCCGACCTACAACTTCTGTGTGGTGGTCGACGATCTCGACATGCAGATCACCCACGTGATTCGCGGTGACGACCATGTGAACAACACGCCGCGCCAGATCAACATCCTGCGTGCACTGGGCGGCGAGGTGCCGGTCTACGCGCACCTGCCGACCGTGCTGAACGAGCAGGGCAAGAAGATGAGCAAGCGCCATGGCGCGGTGAGTGTGATGAGCTATCGCGACGCCGGCTACCTGCCCGAGGCCGTGTTTAACTACCTGGCGCGTCTGGGCTGGTCGCACGGCGATGCCGAGATCTTCTCGCGCGAGCAGTTCGTGTCCTGGTTCGACCTCGAGCACCTGGGTAAGTCGCCGGCGCAGTACGACCATAACAAGCTCAACTGGCTCAACAACCACTACATCAAGGAAGCCGACAACGCGCGCCTGGCCGAGCTCGCCAAGCCCTTCTTCGCCGTGCTCGGGATCGACGAGGCGGCGCTTACCGGCGGCGCGGACCTGCCCGCGGTGATCGGCCTGATGAAGGATCGCGCTTCGACCGTGAAGGAGATCGTCGACAGCGCGGCGATGTTCTATCGCGTGCCGGCACCAAACGCGGAAGAACTCGTGGAGCGAGTCACCGATGCGGTAAAACCGGCGCTGGCCAGCCTGGCCGCGGCGCTGAAGGCGGCCGAGTGGAGCAAGGAGGGCATTGCGGCTGCGCTGAAGGCCACGCTCACCGAGCATGGCCTGAAGATGCCGCAGCTGGCAATGCCGGTGCGCCTGCTGGTGGTGGGCACTATCCACACGCCCTCGATTGACGCGGTGCTTGCCCTGCTGGATCGAAATGTCGTAATCTCGCGCCTCGCTGTTTGAGGTGATGGAGCATCTCGGGAGCAGGTCGGCGTTTCCGGCCGGCTTTCGAGGGAATCGCGGGATGAAAATTTTTTCGATTTCAATGAAAACTATTTACAAATTCTTTGGTGCTCTATATAATCATCTGATGTTCTTGGAGGGGGTATAGCTCAGCTGGGAGAGCGCTTGCATGGCATGCAAGAGGTCAGCGGTTCGATCCCGCTTACCTCCACCAACAAAACAGTTTTTGCAGTAGTCATAATGATGAAGCGGTTTCAGAAAATTCTTCACAAATGGTTAAAAATCAGTAAAATATTTCGACATTTTCTGAATGTGCAAACAACAAAGTCCAGTTGCAAAGCAAAATCTAAAAAGATTTTGTCCCCTTCGTCTAGAGGCCTAGGACATCACCCTTTCACGGTGAGTACAGGGGTTCGAATCCCCTAGGGGACGCCAGTAATCGCCTCGTGCCCGAGTAGTGGTGCAAAGCAGGCAGGCCGTGAGCGTAACCGACGCCGGTTTGTCATGGCAAATGTGTGGAGCGGTAGTTCAGTCGGTTAGAATACCGGCCTGTCACGCCGGGGGTCGCGGGTTCGAGTCCCGTCCGCTCCGCCACCAAACGCAAAGCCCGTTCAGCTGTTCGATGAACGGGCTTTGCTGTTAAAGATACAAGCAGTAAAAGTGACAGTACGCATCCCCATGCGTCTAGAGGCTTAGTATCTATTTACATTTGAAAAAATATAAACAGATACTAGCAATGTTGTTAAATTTGGATCTCGTGTAAACAGGGTTTAAGGGACGGGCGTTATGGATATCATGTTCATGATCTCTTGCAGTGGAAACGATGCGCGGAATGGATGAGATGCAGGAACTTCTGTTCACGACAGTCAAGCTGTGGGGATCTTCGTCCCGGCGGATCACCCGTTGCGACCGATCCGGTTGCTGGTGAATGATTTCGTTGAAATGGCTCAACGGGCTGTTTGGTGTCGTCTACGCGGACACCGGTCGTGCTTCGATTGCGTCCGGGGAAACTGATGCAAGCGCTGCTGTTGCAAAGGTTGTTTTACTCAGTGCGCAGCGAGCGCATGCTGATGGAGCAGAGGCGCTACAACCTGCTGTTCCGCTGGGTTCCGTCTGGCTTGGCGATCGAGGACGCCGTGTGGGGTCACTCGGCGTCCTCGAAGAACCACGACCGGTTGCTGGAGTACAGGGCGTCGGCCTGATCAGGTGGCCAGCAGTTGCTGAGTCGGTGTGCTATCGGTCACTGGGACGCCGTCTTTAAACGCGATTCCACCGAGCTTCTCCGGCACGAGGATCTTGCGCCACGACTGTTCTCTCGGCCGACTCGATCAGCTTGAACATCAGGCCGAGAAACATTGCACGCGACACGCAGGTGCGCATGCGTTTGGTCCGATGCCGCACCGTCGCGATCTTCGATCAGTTTTTCGGCCACTTTCTGGTACTTGCCGAGTCGCTATCGACGAAGTCATTGAATGCGACCAGCGCGTTGAGCAACGTTACTCATCTTGTGAAACCAGCAGCGCTGATGCTTTGTCTGCGGGAACACACTTCCTCCGTCGCTGACCAGAAGCTCATTGCCTCGTCGCCGCACGCGAGCAACGGACCAGCCGGCAGGCCGCGCGCTTCTTCAGATTCAGCGGCAGCTCGCACCACGACTTCTTCAATTCCCGGTAGCCGTCGCCAATCGCCGCACGCTCTTTCTGGTTCTCATTGAAAAATGAGTAAGTTACGGGAGGATGTGGGTTGATCTTCGAGAAGTCGAGCTTGGCGGTCTGGAAGAGTCCGTTGATGGCTTCCAGGAAGCCGTTGGTCTGACGCGGCTGGGTCCAGGCGACGATGCCGTCGAAATGACTGCAGATCATGCGGGTGACGTCCTTCATTGGATCGACCTTCGAGTGCATGACGTTTGTGCACCACTGCTCGAGCATTTCGCTGACGACGTTGATCTTCTTGCGATCGAGAATCTCCCGAAGTTGCTCGCGATAGCGCCACGCGCGGGCGGTTCGCCGCATTGGTGGGTCCACGGCTTTCGACGCATGAGCGACGACGTGGCACTTGTCGAAGGTAATGCGAGCCATTCGGCAGGTTTGTCTTGACGTCTTTGATAAAACGCGGGCGACATGTCACAATACTGACCGACGTGATCTGCTCGGGCTCTACCCATGCTCGCGACGAACGCCGCGATCGTCGCAGCATCCTTGCCTTCGGTCACGAACACAACTTTGCGTTCGAGCGCGAGTTCGACATAGCGTTTGCAAATGGCGTGCATCTGATGCCAGAACTCGTCGACGATGCGGGCGACTGCGGTGAACGACATGAACGACATCTGCTGGGCGAGCATCAGCACCATTGCCTCGAACAGCAGCGTGAAGCCCTTGAGCTTTGCCGGCCCACTTGGGCTCGACGGATGCCACGCTGCCATCAGGCAGCTTGATGCGAGGCATGCGTACTTCGAGAAAGCAGTCGTGCTGGAAGAAGTTCAGGTGCCTGCAGCGCTTGACAACGGCATCGTGCACGGGATGGCCGCCGGCGATCTCTGGATGTGGACCGCGACTGCCGGTAATGAAATCAATGTTGACCGTCAACCGCTTCGCAGCCGCGTCGAAATCGATGTCGTCCACGTGTAAATCGGGCAATTTACCACCCACTCGAAATTCAACAGAGGCCGTTTTCTGCGGCGCTTCCACGTTGAGTTCTCCGGCTTACTCGCCGCTCCTTTCCGTTCGGGCCTTCAGGCGTCGCCACCCTAATATGCTCTCTGCTGACTCCTGCTCGGCGTTCAACGTCCTTTACGAGCCGTTCAGTCCTGGGTCCAGGACACCGTGCAGGCCTTCCGAGGTAAGCTCAAACGCTTTCGCCACACACCTGCCAGATTTACCACCCCGGCTTTTGATGATTGTAGACTTCACAATCAGTTGCTTGCTCGTCCGGCCGGGTAGGCTTCATATCTGGCTTCTGTTTGTCAGGTCGTGATTTTGTTTCACGCTTCTTTCAGACTCCACCTCGCGACGACGCCTTGGCGCTTCACTAATCCTTCACCACCATCAGGATAGATAGGAATTTTCACTCCCGAGCTGTTGAGCATGCTCGACACACAACAAAAAACTCGCATAGCTGCGGTTTTTTTGTCATTTACAGCCGGGGTTTGCTGTGCGCGGTGGCGGGCAGAGCCCGTCGTCCTCAGTGTCGCGAGGCACCAAACGGCGGCGCGGCCGGCTGGGCCTGCGCGGCTTCCTCGTTGTTACGTGCCCAAAAGAAGCGGTCGAGCACCCAGGCACCCATCCCGGGCCGGAACGCATCGCGCGCGGCCTGGTAGAGATATTCCTGCGCCTCGCGCACCGCCTCGGGGGGCTCCTGGCCGTTCGCGAGCAGCGCAGCGATCGCCGTGCTGAGCGTATCGGTCACACCCATCAGTCGGTGCGGCGTGCGTTCCCAGAGATCCTGCCGGATCTGCCCTTCCTCGCTATACAGCGTATTGACCAGCCTGTGCGTGCCGGTTGCGATGGCGAGGATATACTCGCAGCCTTGCGAGAGCAGATGGGCAATCGCCGTGTCGAGATTCGGCACCTCGGCGTCGCCGTCGGGCTGGACCAGCGCGATCAGCGTGGCATGATCGGCTACCAGCAGCGTGGTTTGGGGCGCGAGCAGATCGGCGATCGATTCACGCAGGTCGTCGGCGGCCAGCACGTGCTCGTCGTCGAGCGTGAAGTCGGGGGCCAACACCAGTGGCACGCCGTCATAGTCGGCGACCACCTCGGCAATCGCGCTGACCACCTCGGCGCGCGCGGTGGCACCGATCTTGAAGGCGGCGACCGGCATGTCCTCGAGCAGCATCCGCGCTTGCGCAACCACCGTGTCGGGATCGAGGCCGGTCACTTCATCGCAAGACGCCGAATCGCGGACCGTGTAGCCGGTCAGAACCGTGGTGCCGTGGCAACCCATGCTCGCCAGCGTCAGCAGATCCGCCTGCAGGCCGGAGCCACCAGTGGGATCGGACAAGCCGAAGGTGAGAACGATCGGAGGGGCGTTGCTGGACATGAAAAATCGGGGAAAGAGAAGAACAATCGGGGGGCGCACCACGCGGGTGCGCCTTGCCGGTCATTATGCGTTGGAAACCTACGCATGAAGTGGTTTTTTTAACGCAATACAATGTGTGGCGAGCGTTTGCGGCGGATCGCGGCGATCGTACCGTGCGGCAATGTAATCGGATGCGGATCGGGGATATCCACAGCGCTTGCGGACGGCTTTGCTGTGCATGGCCGGTCGCGCGCCGGGCCACGGCGATATCCGCCGGCCGATTCCGCGGCAGGGCCCCGTACAGAAAAGTAGACAAAAAAAGCTCTCTTGAAATTTGAGTGGGTTACGCGACATGTGGGTTGATCTTCGAGAAGTCGAGCTTGCCGGCGATCAGAAACCGCACGGTGTGCATGGTCGTGAGGTTGGTGTATCCGCGCGCCTTTCGCTTGGGGGCCTGGAAGAGTCCGTTGATGGCTTCCAGGAAGCAGTTGGTCTGACGCCGTCTGGGTCCAGGCGACGATGCCGTCGACATGACTGCGGATCATGCGGGCGACGTCCTCCATCGGATTGACCTTCGAGCGCATAACGTTCGTGCACCATTTACTCGAGCATTTCGCTGGCGACGTTGATCTGCTTGCGATCGAGCATCTCCCGAAGTTGCTCGCGATAGTGCCACGCGCGCGCGATCCGCTTGGTCATGACATTCACGATCAGGGCATCGAGATCGGCGCGTTGCGCGGCGGTTAGCCGGTCGTGATCCTTCAGTAGCGGCCATCGCAATCCCTTGAGTTCCGGATCTATTCGCTGCTCGATTCGCCGCCGCATTGGGTCCACGCCTTTCGACGCATGAGCGACGACGTGGAACGTGTCGAAGGTGATGCGAGCATTCGGCAGATTCGTCTCGACGCCTTTGATGAACG
>JAYFSB010000088.1:0-6906 GCA_040946865.1 Burkholderia sp. | reverse complement strand
AGCATTGCCTTAAGCATTTTCGCCGCGTCTCCACTCGATATGACAAGCTTGCCGAGAGCTATCTCGTGTTTGCATCGTTTACCTGCACGTTTGGGCTAGTCGTAAATGTGAACACTGCCTAGGGGATCGGGAATCAACTCGCTTAGGTGTTCGACGTATCGTGGGGCGAAGCTGCCCAGCAGATACGCAACAAAGCCGCAGCCCAAAATCTCGCAGGCGTGCGCAAGTTCACGCTGAACCTGGCGCGCATGGAGCAACAGCGGCGATCGAAGAGAGTCAGCCTGAAGAACATCAGTAATTTCGCCGTGTGGGACATCGATGTGCGTCAGTCTATTCTTCGCCTTGCCTGACAAGGGCATTCATGCGGAAGCCCTACCGATCAGGCAGGACGACCCGACGCCGCACCCGGGCCCGCAGTTGGCCCCACACCCGGCCGTGCCGCCCGCTCCGTGCGCGCCACGGCCGGCGACCGTCATGGCCAGCTGGAACAAGCCGTCCCACGGATCGGGTGGCGGCTCGTCGGCACGCGGCAGGCCCGGCGTCGCGCCGGACAGGCCCTTGACCTGGCGATCTAGCTTGGCGGCCAACGCCAGCGCCTTTTCGAGCACCGGTTCCGTGACGCGCGACAGGGCCGGCCCGATCAGGCGCTCGCGCGGCCCCCAGATGCGGTTCTCGCGCACCAGCACGGCGAGCGGCTTGCCGGCCTCGATCCCGCGCTTGACACGCAGCAGCGTGCGCAATTCCTCGACCACGGCCCACAGCACCAGCACGAGCGCCTCGCCCTCGCTCTTCAGGCCGTCGATCATGCGTGCCAGCCGGCACGCGTCACCGGCCAGCATCGCTTCGTTGAGCTTGAAGACATCGTAGCGTGCCACGTTGAGCACGGCATCCTGCACCTGTTCGAAGGCCAGCGTACCGGACGGATAGAGCAGCCCAAGCTTCTGGATCTCCTGGTGGGCGGCCAGCAGGTTGCCCTCGACGCGCTCGGCGATAAACTGCAGCGCACGCCGCCCATCCTCGCCGGCGGCCACGCGCTGGCCCTGCGCGGCGAGCCGCTGGCCGATCCATTGCGGCAGCTGCGCACGATCGACCGGGTCGATCTTCAGCGCGATGCCGCTGTTGCGGAGCATGGTGAACCAGGCCGATTTCTGCGTGGCGGCGTCGAGCCGCGGCAGCGTGATCAGCATCAGCACGTCGGGATTGCCCGCGCCGGCCAGCGTCTTCAGCGCGTCGGCACCTTCCTTGCCCGGTTTGCCCGAGGGAACCCGCAGCTCGATCAGCTGACGCTCACCGAACAGCGACATCGCTCGGCTCGCGCCCAGCAGCGAGCTCCAGTCGAAGCTGCGCTCGACCGTGAACACCGACCGCTCGGTGAAACTGGCCGCGCGCGCGACGGTACGAATTCGGTCGCAGGCCTCCTGGGCCAGCAGCGGTTCGTCGCCGTAGACGGTGTAGAGGCCGGCGAGGCCCTTCGCCAGGTGCGGCTCTAGCGCCTCAAGTCGCAATTGCATCGATTCGAACGCTCAGCAGTCGGGAAAAATAGATTCGGACAAGCCGCCGCGCATCACAGGCGGCGCGCACGGCGCAATACCCGGCGGTGCCCCCTCGCCCGGCTTCGGCGTCAGCGTGTGCACGCTCGACAGGCGGCGCGTGAGCTGGTCAACGGCATCGTTCTGCATGTCCGCGTAGAGGATGTCGGTTTCCTGCGTCTTGGCCTGCACGAACTGCGCGTTGTAGGTCATGGCACGGTTCAGCGAGATCACGCGCGGCGCGATCAGCAGGGCACCGTCCTTGGTAGTCAGCGTGTAGTTCAGCGAATAGTTGAGCTGGTATTCCTCGACCGTGCCAAACTCGTCCAGCGTCAACGTGCCGATGCCGCGCCCTTCGGACACGCGCAGGATCGCATCGGCGTCGACCTGGCTCTTGACCACTTTGGTATCGCTACCGCCCTCGACCATTCGCGTCAGACGCGCGACTACCACCGGCGGCGCACCCACGATCAGCAGGTGCTTGAATGCGTAGGCCTGCGTGCCGCGCAACTGGAAGCCGCATGAGGACAGCAACGCCACGCTGCCCACGGCCATCAAAAACGATCTGCGGATCACCTTGACTCCTTACTGGTTCTTACTGCGCGTCAGACCACGACGTTGACGAGACGATTCGGCACGACGATCACCTTCTTCGCCGACTTGCCCCCGCCGAACCTCGCGAAAACCTCGTCGGCAAGCGCGGCTGCCTCGATCACTTCGCGGTTGGCGTCCTTCGCGACCTTGATCGTGCCGCGCACCTTGCCGTTGATCTGCAGCACCAGCTCGATCTCGGCTTGCTCGAGCGCGGCCTTGTCGACCTTTGGCCAGGGCGCGTCGAGCAGCGTGCCGAATTCGTCGGCATAGGCGAGTTTCTGCCACAGCGCGGAGGTCAGATGCGGCACCACCGGATACAGTACGCGCAGCAGGATCCCGTAGGTCTCACGCAGCACCGCGCACGGCGCACGCTTGACACCCTCGATCGCGTTGAGCATCTTCATCGCGGCCGACACTACGGTGTTGTACCGCAGGCGCTGATAGTCGAAATCGGCCTGCTTCAGCACGCTGTGGATCTCGCGTCGCAGCGCTTTGGCGGTCTCGTCGAGCACGGCGGCGTCGAGCGCATCGCGCGCGACCAGCGCCTCGCGGTTGGCCCAGGCAAAGGCCCAGACGCGGCGCAGGAAGCGGCTCGCGCCTTCCACTCCGGCACCCGACCACTCGAGCTGCTGCTCGGGCGGTGCCGCGAACATAGTGAACAGCCGGGCCGTGTCGGCACCGTGCTGGTCGATTAGCAGCTGCGGATCAACGCCGTTGTTCTTCGACTTTGACATCTTCTCGATGCCACCCAGCACCACCGGCTGACCGTCTCTGTTGAGCACCGCGCCGACCGGGCGGCCCTTGTCGTCGTGCGTGACGGTCACGTCGGCCGGGTTGAACCAGCTCTTCTTGCCGTTCGCGTCCTCGCGATAGAAGGTTTTGTTGAGCACCATACCCTGCGTGAGCAAGTTCTTGGCCGGCTCGCCAAACTTCACCAGGCCCAGGTCGCGCATCACCTTGGTCCAGAAGCGCGAGTACAGCAGGTGCAGAATCGCGTGCTCGATGCCGCCGATATACTGGTCCATCGGCATCCAGTGATCGGTACGCGCGTCGACCATGATCGTCGCGTCGGGTACCGTGTAGCGCGAGAAGTACCATGACGAGTCGACGAAGGTGTCCATGGTGTCGGTCTCGCGCTTGGCAGGCGCGCCGCACTTCGGACAGCTGCAGTTCAGGAAGGCCTCGGATTTCGCCAGCGGGTTGCCGGTGTCGTCCGGCACCAGGTCCTCCGGCAGCACCACCGGCAGGTCCGCCTCGGGCACCGGCACGTCGCCGCAGGACGGGCAGTGGATGATCGGGATCGGCGTGCCCCAGTAGCGCTGGCGCGACATGCCCCAGTCGCGCAGGCGCCAGGTGACCTGCTTGTCGCCGAAACCGCCCGCGTTCAGGTCGACCGACACGGCATCGATCGCCGCCTCGTGGCCCAGGCCGTCGTACTTGCCGCTGTTGACGTTGACGCCCTTCGACTTGTCGCCGTACCACTCCTGCCAGGCATCGCGCGACCAGGTCTCGCCCTCGACGGCGATCACCTGCTGCATCGGCAGACCGTACTTGTTGGCGAACGCGAAATCGCGCTCGTCATGCGCCGGCACGCCCATCACGGCACCCTCGCCATAGCTCATCAGCACGTAGTTGCCGATCCACACCGGCACCGGCTCGCCGGTGAGCGGGTGCTTGACCGAGAAGCCGGTGGCCACGCCCTTCTTCTCCATGGTGGCCATGTCGGCCTCGGCCACGCCGCCCTGCTTGCACTCCTCGATGAAGGAGAGCAGCTCGGGCCGGCCCTCGGTCAGGTGTGTGGCGAGCGGGTGCTCGGCCGCCACCGCGCAGAAGGTCACGCCCATGATGGTATCGGCGCGCGTGGTAAACACGCGCAGCAGCTTCTGCTCGCCATCGAGCTCATACGGGAAGCCGAAGTGCACGCCGAAGCTCTTGCCGATCCAGTTCTGCTGCATGATCTTGACGCGCTCGGGCCAGCCCAGGCCGTCGAGGTCGTTGAGCAGCTCATCGGCGTACTGCGTGATGCGCAGGTAGTACATCGGGATCTCGCGCTTCTCGATCAGCGCGCCTGAGCGCCAGCCGCGACCGTCGATCACCTGCTCGTTGGCCAGCACGGTCTGGTCGACCGGATCCCAGTTGACGATGCCCGTCTTCTTGTAGGCAATGCCCTTCTCAAGCATCTTCAGGAACAACCACTGGTTCCACTTGTAGTAGTCGGGCTTGCAGGTGGCGATTTCGCGCGACCAGTCGATTGCCAGGCCCATCGACTGCATCTGGCCCTTCATGTAAGCGATGTTGTCGTAGGTCCACTGCGCGGGCGGCACTCCGTTAGCCATCGCGGCGTTCTCGGCCGGCATGCCGAACGCGTCCCAGCCCATCGGCATCAGCGTGTTGTAGCCGTTCATCCGCAGATAGCGGTACAGTACGTCGTTGATCGTGTAATTGCGTACGTGACCCATGTGCAGCTTGCCGGACGGGTAAGGCAGCATCGATACGCAAAAGAACTTTGGCTTTTGCGAATCTTCCTTCGTCAGGTAGGCGTCGGCATCGCGCCAATCGCGTTGGACGGCGGCTTCGACGTCGGTGGGTACGTATCGTTCTTGCATGGTGTAGTTCGGCTTGGCTGTCGGCACGCGCGCCGCGCGCGCAGGTTGGAGTGGATCGAAAGTCGTACTTCCCGGATCGCGGGGAAAAGATCGATTATACCGCCCGCTCAGGCCCCTCAGGCCATCGCGCGCCGCGTAGGTAGGGCTGCCGCATGAAGGCCCTTTGTCAGGCAGGCAAGGCGGAAAATGGACTGACGCACATCAATGCCCCACGCGGCGAGGTTACGGATGTTCTTCAAGCTGACTCTTCTTCGGTCGCCGCTGTTGCTCCATGCGCGCGATGGTTCAGCGTAATCTTGCGCACGCGAAATTTTGGGCTGCGGCTTTGTTGCGTGTTCTTGTTGCGTGTTCTGCTTGGCATCTTCGCCCCACGATATGTCGAGCACCCAATGGAGTTGATTTTCGGTCTCCCAGTGTGCGCGCACCAGCCGCGACATTTCGACGACCTTCATCGGCCTGGAACTGATGAGGCAGGTCTGCTGCGTGGTGGTCTGATCGCCAATCTGCCGCGTGCGCGCCATCTCCGAGAGCCATTGCGAGTTATTGTCGAAAGTGGTGTACGTCTGGCAGACAGAATTTTGAGAAGGCGGTGGCGGTTTAGCTGAAAATGTTGCGTGTCAGAAGTACAACCAGCAAATCCGGCGGGAGCCGGAACCGGCTACCATAAAAAAGTGCCTCTGTTGAATTTCGAGCGGATGGTAAATTGCCCGATTTGCACGTGAGCGACGGTAATCACATAGCAAGTTGTTCGAGACGGCTTTGGGTATCAGCGATCCGTGGTTCGTGAACGGCATCGATTTCGACGCGGCTGTGAAGCGGTTGACGGTCAATATCGATTTCGTTGTCGGCAGTCGCTTCCCGCATCCAAAGATCGCCGGCGGCCATCCCGTGCACGAGACCGTTGTCAAGCGCTGCCGGCACTTGAATGTCTTCCAGCGCGACTGCTACCTCGAAGAGCGCACGCTTTGCATCAAGCTGCCTGACAGCCGCGTGGCGCTCGTCGAGCCGAGTGGGCCGGCACAAGCTCAAGGGCTTCACGCTGCTGTTCGAGGCAGTGGTGCTGATACTCGCCCAGCAGATGTTGTTCACCGCAGTCGAACATACCGTCGGCGAGTCCTGGCATCGGGTGTACGCCATTTGCAAACGCTATGTCGAACTCGCGCTCGCCGAGATCGACCTGTCCGACATGATGAGCACTGCCGTCGACGAAACGTCCTACCAGCGCGGACACAACTACCTGGCGCGCGTGCTACCTGGCGCGCGTGGCTGATGCGCTCTAACGCAAAGTCGTGTTCGTGACCGAAGGCAAGGATGCTGCGACGATCGAAGCGTTCGTCGCGAGCATGGGGAAGAGCCCAAGCAGATCACGTCGGTCAGCATTGACATGTCGCCCGCGTTCATCGAAGGGGTCGAGACGAACCTGCCGAATGCTCGCATCACCTTCGACAAGTTCCACGTCGTCGCTCATGCGCCGAAAGCCATGGACCCAATGCGGCGAATCGAGCAGCGAACCGATCCGGAACTCAAGGGATTGCGGATGGCCGCTGCTGAAGGATCGCGACCGGCTGACCGCCGCGCAACGCGCCGATCTCGATGCCCTGATCGTGAAAGTCACGACCAAGCGGGCCGCCCGCGCGTGACGCTATCGCGAGCAACTTCGGGAGATTCTCGATCGTAAGCTGATCAACGCTTGTCAGCGAAATGCTTGAGCAGTGGTGCGTGAACGTCATGCGCTCGAAGGTCGATCCGATGAAAGACGTCGCCCGCATGATCCGCAGTCATGTCGATGGCATCGTCGCCTGGATCCAGACGCGTTAAGGCAATGCTGATCAAGTCTGACGTCCCCGTGGTCCAGCCGTTATAGATCGGTAGATATGATCCGAGCAAGGCAAACGAAAATGAAACAGCCAACGCTGGCGGTGGCGGCTGACGAGGGTTCAGGCTTCGAGACGAAGCGCAAACGTACGCGGCGCGATGCGTTACTGGACACGATGGAACGGATCGTGCCATGGTCGGCATTGTGTGCGCTGATCGAGCCGGACTACCCGAAACGTGGCAACGGACGCCAGCCGATTGGCCTGGAGCGCATGCTGCGGATTTATTTCATTCAGCACGGGTTCAGGCAATGCTGATCAAGTGTCTGCATTCGTGATGTCGTCAAGCCTGCGAAGCGAATC
>JAYFSB010000087.1:0-6916 GCA_040946865.1 Burkholderia sp. | reverse complement strand
GGACAACTTCGTTCATGATCGATTTGCTACGCAGGCTTGACGACATCGCGAATGCAGACACTTGATCAGCATTGCCTGGCATCTACGACGGTCATGCCGAGTCGCTTACCAACTTCTCGAAGATCAACCCACATATCGCGTAACCCACGCATTTTTCAAGAGAGCCACCTTCGAGCGCATGATGTTCGTGCACCACTTGCTCGAACATTTTGCTGACGACGTTGATCTGCTTGCGATTGAGAATCTCCCGAAGTTGCTCGCGATAGCGCAACGCGCGGGCGATCCGCTTGGTCGTAACGTTCACGATCAGGGCATCTGAGATCGGCGCATTGCGCTGCGGTTAGCCGGTCGCGATCCTTCAGCAGTGACCATCGCAATCCCTTGAGTTCCGGATCGGTTCGCTGCTCGATTCGCCGCATTGGGTCCACGGCTTTCGACGCATAAGCGACGACGTGGAACTTGTCGAAGGTGATGCGAGCATTCGGCAGGTTCGTCTCAATGCCTTTGATGAACGCGGGCGACATGTCAATGCTGACCGACGTGATCTGCTCGGGCTCCCCCCATGCTCACGCATGGCTCGCGACGAACGCTTCGATCCGTCGCAGCATCCTTGCCTTCGGTCACGAACACGACTTTGCGTTCGCGCACATCAGCCACGAGCGTCAGGTAGTGGTGTCCGCGCTGGTAGGACGTTCCGTCGACGGCAATGCTCGTCATGTCGGGCAGGTCGATCTGGGCGAGCATCAGCACCATGGCCTCGAACAGCAGCGTGAAGCCCATGAGCTTGCCCGCCCACTCGGGCTCGACGAGCGCCACGCGGCTGTCAGGCAGCTTGATGCAAAGCGTGCTCTCTTCGAGAAAGCAGTCGTGCTGGAAGAAGTTCAAGTGCCGGTCGCGCTTGACAACGGTGTCGTGCACGGGATGGCCGCCGGCGATCTCTGGACGCGGGAAGCGACTGCCGGCAACGAAATCGATATTGTGACCGTCAACCGTTTCGCAGCCGCGTCGAGATCGATGCCGTTTACGAACCACGGATCGCTGATACCCAGAGCCGTCTCGAACAACTTGCTATGCATGACTACCATCGCTCACGTGTAAATCGGGCAATTTACCACCCACTCGAAATTCAACAGAGACATTTTTTCTGTCGTCTACGACGGCCATGCCGAGTCGCTTACCATCTGATCGGCAAGCTGTACGCGGCAGAAGAACGCGCACGCCATGCGCCGGCGCGCTGCCAGCGGCTGCGCGAACGCTATAGCCGGATGGTGCTGGGCAAGATCAAGGCGTTGCTGAACGAGCATCTTGAGACGACGCTGCCTGGGGGCAAACTGGGGCAGGCGCTGGGCTATCTGGGCAACCAGTGGCCGGGGCGAAGGCGAGCCTGAACCTGTACTCGCTGATCGAGACGGCAAAGGCGAATAACGTTGACGTGTATCAGTACCTCATCGACCTGTCCAAGGCGCTGCCGCTTGCGCAGAGGGCCGATGACTACGAAGCACTGCTGCCGTGCAATCTTGGTAAGTCCGTTCGAAAACCGGGTGCCTGAGCGCTAACCGATCTGACGCGATGCCGCAAGGGGCGGGTTCACCGATCGCTTACCATCAACCTGCTAGTTCAGGCATGGTGCGCGACCCGTTTGCTGGACGCGCGCTCGCGCTATCTGCTGCTTGCCTGGCTCGCGATCTTCATGATCAGCTACGGCTATCGGCTCGAAGAAGGTGCGCCGCGCGTCGTCGTGAAACGCGCCTGAGGCGCTTCACGAGTCGGCGCGCGCTCACAGGGCTGCCGGCCGTACCAGGTGGATCGTGTTGACCACTTGCGAAGGTGCCGAGCGCGCCGCATCGGCCGGTAGGCCGAGCATCTCGGCCGCGCAGGCCGCCACGCGCGCAGTCGACATCTGCAACAGGCAGTCGCTGTAGCTGCCGACATGGTGCTCACAGCCCTCCTTGCTGCAAGGCACGCAGTCGCCCTCGCCCTGCAGCAGGAACACCTTGCCCTGGCGGCCCGAGCCCACCAGCGGCCAGGGATTGCCCTCGCCGCACCAGCCTTGCGGCCAGGGGCCCCAGCGCGCCGAGTCGGACGGCCCGAACAGCGCGATCACGGGCGTGCCGATGGCCGCGGCCACATGGGTAGCACCGGTATCGGGGCCGACGAACAGCTTGGCGCGCCGCACCAGCTCGGCGCTTTCGCCGAACGATAGGCACCCGACCAGGTTCAGCACCTCGCCGCCGGCCGCCTTCGCGATCTGCTCGGTATATTCGCGCTCGTTCTCGGCTGGGCCGCCGCTCATGGCGATCGCGTAGCCAAGGCCGCGCAGCCAGCCGATCAGCTCGATCCAGCCATCACGCCGCCATTGCTTGTAGGCGAACATCGGGTAAGGATGCAGCACCACCAGCGGCTGCCCAGCCGCGGGCGAGCTCGCGAGCAGCGCATCGAAGCGCGCGCGCTGCGCGGGATCGCCGCCGAGCTGCGGTGCGACCACCTCCAGCACCGGTTCGACGCCAATCGCCGACGCCAGCGCCAGCGTGCTGATCACCGTGTGTTCGTGCTGGTGGTCGTTGATCGCGATCCGGTTCAGCAGGAAGCGCGTCCAGAGATTGACGCGATTCGGATCGACCAGGCCCACACGCCGCCGCCCAGCAAACCAGGTGTAGTAGCGCGACCGATCCGAGCTGAGCGCCGAGCAAGCCAGGTCGTAGCGGCGCCAGAGCCGCGCGGCGTCGCGCAGCCGCTCACCGAGCCTTGCGCGTTGAGCCACCACGATCACGCAGCGGATGTCCAGATTGCCCTCGAGCACGCCTTCGGTGCCGCGAAACACTAGCATATCGATCGGCGTATCGGGCCAGCGCGCCTTCAGCGAGCGGACAATCGGTGTAGTCAGCAGCACGTCGCCGATGCGGCGCGTCGCGACGACCAGGATGCTCTCGGGACGGCGATCAGGGGGAAACAGGGCGGCCACGGTCTGGGTTCTGATGTGGGGATCGAAGCTCGCACTGTACTCGATTCCGCGGTGCCCCGCGTGGGCAGCAGGCTGAGGGCATGTTGGAACCGGCCGGCGAGGCCATCGGATAAAAACGAAGCGACGGGATGCACAGAGAATCGGTCCAATCATGTGACCGGGCCGATTTCGTGGCTCAGTAGGCGATTTCCACCGTGCCGTCGCCGAAGATGACGCGCAGCTCGGCCAGCAGCGTATCGCTCGGTTTGACGCGCCAGGCATTCCCGAGCCGGATCTCGCCCTGCGCGCGTGCGTTGTTGTAGAGGATCTGCACGGCCAGCCCGTTCGGCATCGGCGCGCGGCGGCCGCCGTCACGACCATCGCGCCCCCCGTGGGACGGCGCAAGCTCGGCCTTGGCCACGTGCGGCTCCAGCACGCGACGCAGCGCGGCCGCGTCGGCATTACCGTTCATGGTCATGCGCAAGGCCTGCGCGTAGCGGCTGCGCGCACGTTCGAGATCCATCACCGCATCGGCCGTGAAGCGGAGCCCGCCCGTGAACGCGTCATTGCGCACCTGACCCTGAACGATCAGCAGTTCATCTTCCTTGAACAGACCGCGGTTCGCGTCAAACTGCTCGTTGAACACGGTGATCTCGCACTGGCCTGTGCCATCGTCGAGCAGCGCGATGATCATCTTGCCGCGTTGCGTCATCTGGGTGCGCAGTGAGGTGATCACGCCGGCCACCAGCTTGTCGCGCCCTTCCTTCAGCTCGCCGAGCTTCATCCGTGCGAAACGGCGGATTTCCTCGCGATAGGCGTCGAATAGGTGCCCCGACAGGTAGAAGCCGAGCGCGCCCTTTTCCTCCTGCAGGCGGCGTTTCTCGTCCCAGGCCGGTTCATCGACCAGCGCATGCGCGTGCGGCGACTCGGCACCCATGTCGAACAGGCCGGCCTGCATCGCATTAGCCTCGGCCTGGTCAGCTGCTTCCATGGCGAGCGGCACCGAGGCGATCAGCTGCGCGCGGTTCGGCACCAGCACGTCGAAGGCACCGGCGCGGATCAGTGCCTCAACGTTACGGCGGTTGACGAGACGGCGGTCGATCCGCTCGCAGAAATCGAACAGGTCCTTGAACACGCCGCCTTCCTTGCGCGCCCGCAGGATTTCCTCGATCGCGTTCTGACCGCTGCCCTTGACGGCACCCAGGCCGTAGCGGATCGTCCTCGAGCGCTTGCCATCGGCTTCCGCGACCGGCTCGAAGCGGTATTCGGACTGGTTGATATCCGGCGGCAGCACCTGCAGGCCATTGAGCTCGCAGTCGTCAAACAAGATCTTCACCTTGTCGGTGTCGTCCATCGCGAGCGTTATGTTGGCCGCCATGAATTCGGCGGGGTGATGCGCCTTCAGCCAGGCGGTGTAGTAGGCCAGCAGCGCGTAGGCGGCCGCATGCGACTTGTTGAAGCCGTAGCCCGCGAACTTCTCCATCAAGTCGAAGATCTCGTCCGACTTCCCGCGCGTGAGGCCGTTCTTCGCGGCACCTTCGGCAAAGATCTCACGGTGCTTGACCATTTCCTCGGGCTTCTTCTTGCCCATCGCGCGACGCAAAAGGTCGGCACCGCCCAGCGAGTAGCCGCCAATGATCTGCGCCATCTGCATCACCTGCTCCTGATAGACCATGATGCCGTAGGTCTCTTCCAAAACCGGCTCGACGCGCGGATCCGGGTACTCGACCTTCTCGCGGCCGTGCTTACGGGCGCAGAAGCTCGGAATCAGGTCTATCGGGCCCGGCCGGTACAAGGACACGAGGGCGATGATGTCCTCGAAGCGGTCGGGCAGGGCATCCTTCAGCATGCCCTGCATGCCGCGGCTTTCCAGCTGAAACACGGCGACCGTATTCGCTTTCTTGAGGATCTGGAACGAGGCGGGATCGTCGAGCGGGACCTGGGCCAGCGACCAGCCGGCCTTGGCCGGGTCGAGCCGACGGATGAAGCGCTCGGCCCAGTCGAGGATGGTCAGCGTGGTCAGGCCCAGGAAGTCAAACTTCACCAGCCCGACCGCTTCGACATCATCCTTGTCGTACTGGCTGACCACGCCGCCGCCGTCGCCCTGCGCATACAGCGGGCAAAAGTCGGTCAGCTTGCCCGGCGCGATCAGCACGCCGCCGGCGTGCATGCCGACGTTACGCGTGAGGCCCTCGACGTGCTGCGCGAGATCGAGCAGCTGATGGACCTCGTCCTCGTTGTCGTAGCGCTCCTGCAGCAGCGGCTCTTCCTTCATCGCGTCGGCGATGGTGACGTGCTTGCCCGGCTTGAACGGGATCAACTTGGCCACACCATCGGTGAACACGTAGCCGAGGTCAAGCACACGCCCGATGTCGCGCACGGCCGCCTTGGCGGCCATGGTGCCGAAGGTGGCGATCTGCGAGACCGCGTCGGCACCGTACTTCTCCTTCACGTACTGAATCACGCGATCGCGACCGTGCTGGCAGAAGTCGATGTCGAAGTCGGGCATCGAGACCCGCTCCGGATTCAGGAAGCGCTCGAACAGCAGGTTGTAGCGCAGCGGATCGAGGTCGGTGATGCCCAGTGAATAAGCAACCAGCGAGCCCGCACCCGAGCCACGGCCCGGACCAACCGGCACGCCGTTGTTCTTGGCCCAGTTTATGAAGTCCGCCACGATCAGGAAGTAGCCGGGAAAGCCCATCTTCTTGATCGTGTTGCATTCGAACTCGAGACGCTGGTAATAGGTCGCGCGCTGCGCCTGCCGCTCGGCTTCGTCCGGGCACAGCTGCACCAGGCGCTTCTCGAGTCCTTTCTGCGAAAGCTGGGCCAGGTAGTCGTCGAGCGACATGCCGTCCGGCGTCGGGAACAGTGGCAGCTTGGGCTTGCCGAGCTCGAGCTTGAGGTTGCAGCGCTTGGCGACTTCGATCGTGTTCTGCACCGCCGAGGGGATGTCGGCGAACAGCTCGGCCATCTCGGCCTGGGTGCGGAAGCGTTGATCGGTGGTAAAGCGCTTCTGCCGTCGCGGGTTGGCGAGGATGTCGCCTTCCGAGATGCACACGCGCGCCTCGTGAGCTGTGAAATCCTCGTCGCCCATGAACTGCAGCGGATGCGTGGCGATCACCGGCAGCTGCAGTTCAGCCGCGAGTTTGGCGGCTTCCTGCACATAGGCTTCGCCGCCGGGCTGGCCGTAGCGCTGCAGCTCGATGTAAAAGCCGCCCGGGAACACGCGCGCCCAGCGCTGCGCATGACGGCGCGCAGCCTCGGCGTTGCCGGTCGCGAGCGCGATGCCGATATCACCCTGCTGGGCACCCGACAGCGCCAGCAGGCCCTGGCCGAGCTCGGATTCGAGCCATTGCGCGTCGACTTCGGCGCGGCCGCGATACTGGTTGGTGAGCCAGGCCTTCGAGAGCAGCTCGCAGAGATTCAGGTAGCCGGTCTTGTCGCGCACCAGCAGCAAGAGGCGTGATGGCTTATCGCGATCGTCGTGGTTGGTGATCCAGACATCGCAGCCGGCGATCGGCTTGACACCTTTGCCGCGGGCTTCCCGGTAAAAACGGACGAGGCCGAATGCATTGCCGAGATCGGTGAGGGCGAGCGCGGCCTGACCATCGGCAGCCGCCGCTTTGACCAGGTTGTCGAGGCGCACGATGCCGTCGGCAATTGAGAATTCGGAGTGAACGCGAAGATGGACGAAACGGGGATCTGACATGACATTATTATAGCCGCGTCGCGACGAAGGCAACGCCAGCGCGCGGCAAAAATCGACGCAGCTGGACATCCAGCCAGATCGGCCTGGCTGCGACATTCTGCCTCCATCGCCAGGGTTTCCGCATGAAGAGGTCTGTGTGGCAAGGGTAAGCGGGCGGAAGTTAGTGGTTGTAAACATCGGCGTGTTGGGGTTTAGGCAATGCTGATCAAGTCCACCGTCCCCGTGGTCCAGCCGTTATAGATAGGTGGATATGACCCGAGCAAGGC